>JBAXXO010000023.1:0-20183 GCA_037127855.1 Alphaproteobacteria bacterium | reverse complement strand
CCGGCCATTCCTCAAAGATCGCCTCGACAACGCCGCGTCCCGCCCGCTCCATCAGTTCGAGGCCGGTGACTTCGCCCGAGGCGATGGCGGCCTGTTCGATGGCGCGCATTTGGGCGGCGGTCAGCAAAGCAGTCATTTGCGGTGCTCTTTCATTCATGGATCGACTATTGTTTAGCCGATACGCGTATTTTATGGGCACAGGCCCCAGATTCCAGCGCCGCCTTGTCGCAGTGCCAACCTAGTCAATTGCGGCACTGCAAAGGAAGTGTTCAGTCGTCGCCAGAGGCGAAAATTCGAGGGAGCCGGCCGATGAAGAAGATCGAGGCAATCATCAAGCCGTTCAAGCTGGATGAGGTCAAAGAGGCGCTGCAGGAGGTCGGAATTCAAGGGCTGTCCGTCACCGAAGTCAAGGGCTTTGGCCGGCAAAAAGGCCATACTGAACTATACCGCGGTGCCGAATATGTGGTGGATTTTCTGCCCAAGGTGAAAATCGAACTCGTTGTTGCGGATGACATGGTGGACTCTGCGATAGCGGCCATCGTGCAAGCCGCCCGCACCGACAAGATTGGTGATGGCAAGATATTCGTCTACCCGGTCGAGCACGCCGTGCGCATACGCACTGGCGAAACCGGCGATGATGCCGTCTGATCCTACCAAAACCGGGCCCGGTGGCCTTAATTGAAACCCAAACCGAAAGGCAGCATGATGAGCGCAGTCAGCGATGCTCTGAAACTGATCAAGGACGAGGATGTCGAATATGTCGATATCCGTTTTACCGACCCAAGGGGCAAGCTGCAGCATGTGACGCTGGTGGCGGATCTGGTCGATGAGGACTTTTTTGAAGAAGGCTTCATGTTCGACGGATCGTCGATCGCCGGTTGGAAGTCGATCGACCAGTCCGACATGAAACTGATGCCCGATGCGACCTCGGTTTATCTGGACCCGTTTTATGCCGAAAAGACATTGTGCGTGCATTGCACCGTGGCGGAGCCCGATACGAATGAGACCTATGACCGCTGCCCACGGGGCATTGCCCTGAAGGCGGAGGCCTATCTCAAATCCTCCGGCATCGGCGATGCAGGCTATTTCGGTCCTGAAGCCGAATTCTTCATTTTTGACGATGTGCGCTATTCGGTCACGCCGCGCAAAGTGTCCTACGAAATCGACGCCGAGGCAGCCGCCTGGAATACTGACACGGTCTACGATGGTGGCAACATGGGCCACCGTGCGCCGCACAAGGGCGGTTACTTCCCGGTGAACCCGGTTGACGATGCGCAAGATTTGCGCGGCGAGATGCTGTCGACGATGAAGCGCATGGGCATCAAGGTGGACAAGCACCACCACGAGGTTGCCACCTGCCAGCACGAACTTGGCATGGTGTTTGGCGGTCTGGTGGCACAGGCCGACAACATTCAGAAGTACAAGTATGTGATCCACAACGTGGCCGCCGCCTATGGCAAGACGGTCACCTTCATGCCCAAGCCGATGAAGGGCGACAACGGCAGCGGCATGCACGTGAACATGTCGATCTGGAAGAACGGCAAGCCCTTGTTTGCAGGCGATAAATATGCTGACCTCAGCCAAGAGGCGCTGTACTTTATCGGTGGCATCCTGAAACATGCCAAAGCGCTGAACGCACTGACCAACCCCGGCACCAACAGCTACAAACGCCTGATTCCCGGCTTTGAGGCCCCGGTGCTGCGCGCCTATTCCGCCCGCAACCGGTCGGGCTGCGTCCGTATTCCCTGGACCGAGTCGCCCAAGGCCAAGCGGGTCGAGGCCCGTTTCCCTGATCCGTCGGCCAACCCCTATCTGGCCTTCGCAGCCCTGTTGATGGCCGGTCTGGACGGGATCACGAACAAGATTGACCCGGGTCCGGCATCGGACAAGGATCTGTACGATCTGCCGCCCGAAGAACTGGCGTCGATCCCGACGGTTTGCGGCAGTCTGCGTGAGGCGCTGGAAGAGTTGGAAAAGGACATGGACTTCCTGTTGGCAGGAGGCGTCTTCACCCGCGAAATGCTCGAGGCCTATGCAGCGCTGAAGTGGGAAGAGGTTTACGCCTATGAACACACGCCGCATCCGGTGGAATACCAGATGTACTATTCCTGCTAAGTTAAGAGCAGGTCCGAACGGGGCGCCTTCGGGTGCCCCTTTTCAATTCAAGGCCAGCGCGCCAGTTCGCCAAGTTCCGGGATTTTCTGCCAAAGATCGTTGCTGCACCACGACGATCATGCCGCTCGCGATGCCAGAAAACTGCTTTGGTGGCCAAGGAACCGCGACAGTCTAACGCAGTTTGACCTCGCCCGCGTCGATACGCAGCCGGGTTTCAAACGCTTTTGAGATATGAGTTTTCAGCGCAGCATAGGCACCATCACCGTCACGCATCTCGATGGCAGCGACGATCCTTTCGTGTTCATCCAAGGCCGGGCCATCACGCCCTTCGGCAGCGAAAGAAGTAACGGCCATCAGCGCCATCGACCTATGCACGAGGTCAAGCTGCTGCACCAGGAAACGGTTATGCGAGGCAAGGTGGATCTGTTTGTGAAATCGCTTGTTGGCGCGCGAAAGCAGACGCGGGTCACAGCCCAGCAAGCCGCGGTCCTCGGTCACCATCGACCGCAGCAGGCGCATTTCTTCCTCGGTGGCGTGCCGCGCGGCAAGACGTGCAGCCAAACCCTCCAACTCGGTGCGAACAGCGTAAAGCTCGGCCAGTTGATTGTGATCCAGCGAGGCTACGATCAGGCTGCGACCATCGCGCGTGACCATTGACTGGGTTTCAAGGCGCTGCAACGCTTCGCGCACCGGGGTTCGCGACACGCCAAAGCGTTCGGCCAGATCGGCCTCGACCAACCGGTCGCCGGGTGTGAAAGCGCCAGCGTCAATCGCCTCCAATATCAGCGCATAAGCATCTTTTGCCAATCTTAACCCCCATTTTCACAAACTTAGCTTTGCATGTCAGCCGGCACAACCCAGCCTGTTGCCGCGCCATGACAAAGCCGATATGAGACAGCCCATGGTCAAAGCCGCATTCTCACATGTCACCACTTGGGTCTTTGATCTGGACAACACCCTTTATCCGCCCCGCTACCGGCTGTTCGATCAGATCGAGACGCGGATGACCGACTGGGTGATGGCGGCACTAAAGGTGGGTCGGACCGAGGCGAACCGGTTACGCCAACATTACTGGCAGACTTATGGCACGACCCTGTCTGGCCTGATGCGCGAACATGGCATCGATCCCGGCCCCTATCTGAGCGATGTGCATGACATCGACTTTTCCGTGCTGCCGCCTGATCCTGACCTTGCGCAGGCGGTAGCGGCCCTGCCCGGGCGCAAGATTATCTACACCAATGGCGGGGCGGATTACGCGGGCCAGGTGCTGCAGGCACGGGGGCTGAACGGACTGTTTGACGCCATCTATGGCATTGAACAGGCTGGCTTCCTGCCAAAACCAGAACGCGGGGCCTATGAGGTGATCTTTGCACTGGACGGGCTGGACCCGATACGCGCCGCCATGTTCGAGGACGACCCCCGCAACCTGCGCGCCCCGCATGAGATGGGGCTGCGCACGGTTCTGGTGGCCGAAAAGCCGGTGCCTGCCCTGCACATCCATCATCACACCGATGATCTGACCGGGTTTCTGACCGCCTTGGCCTGAGGCGCTTTGCCGCTTCGCTTTCCCTGTGCCGGGCGTTAGATTAAACTCATGGATCAAAGGCAGACGGATATCCTGATTTCGGGCGGCGGCGTGGCGGGGCTGACAGCTGCGGCGGCCTTTGGTGCGGCGGGCTACGCCGTGATCTGTGTCGACCCCACACCGCCCGTGACCGATGAGGCAGCCGAGGGGGCCGATCTGCGGACAACGGCGTTTTTGCAACCCGCGCGCGACGTGCTGATGGCGGCAGGGCTGTGGGATCGGTTGCAGCCCTATGCCGCCCCCCTGCAAATCATGCGGATCATTGATGCCGGAGGGGTGGTGACCGAACCCCGTCTGGTCAAGGATTTCAATGCGACCGAGATTTCGGACCTGCCCTTTGGCTGGAACCTGCCCAACTGGCTGCTTCGGCGCGAGATGGTGGGTCGGCTTGGCGAATTGCCACAGGTGCAGTTTCTACCCGGAATGGCGACCGTGGGTCTGGTGACGCGCAGCTCGCAGGCGCTGGTGACCCTGTCAGACGGGTCGCGAGTGACGGCACGGTTGGTGATTGCGGCGGATGGGCGCGGTTCAACCATGCGACAGGCTTTGGGGATTGGGGTCACGACCTATCGCTACGGCCAAAAGGCGCTGACCTTTGCTGTCACCCACCAGGTGCCGCATGAAAATGTCTCGACCGAGATTCACCGCTCGGGCGGGCCGTTTACGCTGGTGCCGCTGCCCGACCGGCATGGGTTGCCCTGTTCCGCGGTCGTCTGGATGGAACGAGGACCCGAGGTGGCGCGACTTCTGGCGCTGCCCGAAGTCGAGTTCGAGGCGGCGATGGATGTGCGCTCCTGCCAGGTGCTGGGGCCGCTTCGTCTGGCCACGCGACGGCTGGTTTGGCCGATGATCACCCAACTGGCGCAGCGCATGGTGGGCGAGCGCGTGGCCCTGATGGCCGAGGCTGCCCATGTCGTGCCGCCCATCGGTGCGCAGGGATTGAACATGTCGCTGGCCGATCTGGCCGCACTGCTGGATCTGGCGGGCAAGCACGAACTTGGCTCTGACGCGATGCTGACGGAATATCAGAGGCGGCGTTATCTGGAGGTCACGGCCCGGGTCATGGGCATTGACGCCTTGAACCGCGCTTCGATGGTTGAAAGCCAAGCTTTGCGCGACATTCGGGCAGCGGCCCTGAATGGTCTTTACGGTTTCCCACCACTGCGGCGCGTGTTGATGAACGCGGGGCTTGGCGCAAAGGCCGCCGCTGGACCTTCCTAGAGCGAGTCGCGTTCAATCAGGTTCACCTGATTGAACGCAACTCGCAACATTACCAACGACTTGCCTGTCTTGGGTTGCACTCAATCTGAATCAGATTGAGTGCAACCCGCTCTAGAGCGCGTTGCCTGTCTTGGATTGCACGCAATCCGACTCAGATTGAGTGAAATCCGCCTTAGCTTACGATTTTGCTTGGCCTACAGCCGCAGCCGTCGCAGGCGCAGGGCGTTGGTGATGACCGAGACCGATGACAAGCTCATCGCGGCGGCAGCAATCATCGGCGACAACAACAGTCCAGTGAACGGATACAGCAGGCCCGCCGCGATAGGGATACCCACCGCATTGTAGGCAAAGGCAAAAAACAGATTCTGCTTGATATTGGTCATCGTGGCCTGTGCCAGCCTGCGCCCTTTCAAAATGCCGCTTAGATCTCCCGACAACAGCGTCATCCCGGCCGACTCCACCGCGACATCAGCCCCTGGTCCCATGGCGATTCCAACCTCGGCTGCGGCCAGGGCGGGGGCGTCGTTCACACCGTCACCGGCCATGGCAACCTTGTGGCCCTCGGCATGCAGCCTGTCGATCAAAGCCTTTTTCCCCTCGGGCAGCAGGGCAGCCTGCACTTCGCCTACGCCCAGACTGCGCGCAACCGCCTGCGCCGTCGCCTCGGCATCCCCCGTCGCCATGATCACCCGCAAGCCCGAGGCGCGCAAGGCCGCAACAGCCTCGGCCGCACCTGGCTTGACCGGGTCGGCAACGGCGACAAGACCCGCTAGCCTGCCATCAACGACCAAGAACATCACCGTCTTGCCCGCGGCCGTCAGTTCTGTGCCATCGGGGGCGGCCAGGCCCAGATCCTGCAACAACGCGGCATTGCCAAGCGCCACTTTGCGACCTTCGACCACACCCTGTACGCCCTTGCCGGTGATCGAGGCGAAATCTGTGACGACCATCGGCGTCAACCCCTTCGCCCGGGCACCGGCCACAATCGCCGCAGCAAGGGGATGCGCCGACGCCGCCTCGATCGCTGCGGCATAGGCCAGCACGACATCCCCACCCTGCACATCGGTCAGAACCGGCTTGCCCGTGGTCAGCGTACCGGTCTTGTCGATCATCAGAACATCGATATCGGCCATCCGTTCAAGAACCTCACCGCCCTTCACCAGCACGCCAACCTGTGCACCGCGACCCGTAGCCGTGGTGATCGAGATCGGCGTGGCCAGACCCAAGGCACAGGGGCAGGCGATGATCAGAACCGACACCGCCGCCGCCACGGCATGCAGAAAGCCGGGATTGGGCCCCCAAACCATCCAGGCCACAAAAGCCAACATCGCCACAGCGACGACGCTGGGCACAAAGACGGCGGCCACACGGTCCGCCAACCCCTGGATCGGCGCCTTTGACCGGCGCGCTGCGGCAACCATGGCCACGATCTGCGCCAAAACCGTCGCCTGCCCGACCTTTTCGGCCCGCAAGACAAAGGTACCGGTACCATTGATCGTGCCGCCGGTGACCACATCGCCTGCGGTCTTTTCCACGGCAATCGGCTCGCCCATCAGCAGACTCTCGTCCACCGACGAGGCGCCCTCGGTGACCACACCATCCACCGGCACTGCATCGCCGGGCCGGACCCGGACGAGATCACCCGTCCAGATGTTTTCAAGCGGCACGTCAAACTCGCCATCCGGCTGAACACGGCGGGCCGTCTTGGGTGTCAGGTTCATCAACGCCTTGATGGCGTCGCCCGTACGCGCACGGGCCCTGAGTTCCAGCACCTGACCCGCAAAGACCAGCGCCACAATGACCGCGCTTGCCTCAAAATAGGTGGCAACACCCATGGCATCGCGATATTCTGGCGGGAAAAGGCCCGGCAGGAACGTGGCCACCACCGAATACAAATAGGCCGCCGCAACACCCATCGAGATCAATGTCCACATGTTGGGACTGCGGTTTTTCAGGCTGTCCAGACCGCGCTGAAAAAACGGCAAGGCTGCCCACAGCACCACCGGACTGGCCAGAATGAATTGAATCATGTTGCCATAGGGCATAAGCCGATGCATCGGCATGCCCAGCATCGGCCCCATGCTGATGACCAGCAGCGGTGCGGCAAAAGTGGCCGAGACGATCATTCGGCGGGTGAAATCGGCAAGCTCCGGGTTGGTCGCATCGCCGGGCGTCTCGGGCTCCAGCGCCATGCCGCATTTCGGGCAGGCGCCGGGTTTGTCGGAAATGACCTCGGGGTCCATCGGGCAGGTATAGCGCACACCCGCAACGGCCAGTTTGCCGCGCTTCTTGGCGTTGCCGGACAGAAAGAACCAAGGATCCGCCATGAACCGGACACGGCACTTTTCACCGCAGAAATGATAGGTTACCGCATCATGCTCATATTTGAGGCTGCTTTCGGTGACCTTGACCGACATGCCGCAAACAGGGTCGGTGGCCGTCGGCTGGGTTTGGGTCGTGAGTTCCATGGCAAAGTCCCTTTGGTGCGGCCGATCGTATGACAACGTTATCTGCGACCATGCCGTTGCAGTCCCTGATCTGCAGCAATCACGGTCAACGCTGGCCGTAGTAAAGGCCCACAACATGCTCGGCTTCGGCAAAGAACAACCAGCGTTGTACGAATGCCCCGCACATATGCACCATCGCCGCAATGCCAAAGACGATGGGGCGATGTGGTGCGACCGTCAGGATCAAGATGGGCAACAGCGCGGCAAGCAGCAACGCAATAATGCGCAACCTTTGCGCATGTTTGCGACCGACCACAAAGATCATCTCGCGCAGCAGATAGTTGCTGGCGGTATGCGCCTGTTCAAAGACCCCGACCTGACCGACCCGGTCCAGCCCGGTCGCAGTGCCAAGCGTTTGAGCGGCCCGATCAAACTGACCATCGCCGATGCGCCAATACAACAACAACACAGGCACCATAAAGGCCATACACCAGCCTGCCCAGTCTTGCCCGGCCAGGACCGCCCCGCCCGTCACCGCAAAGCCCACAAAGACCAAAGGCGTGGTCGGGTGATGCCACCGTGGCACGGCGCGGATCTGGGCATAGATCATTGCGGTGGTAAAGACGGTGAACAAAGCCAGCACCGCCCCCGGCCACCCGAACTGCCGCGGCAGCCCAAGGTCCAGCAGGTCTGACAGCGCCACCGGGGCCAGAAGCAGCAAGGTGGCAACGGCCGCCCACGCCTCGCGGCTCAACCAGCTTGTCCGCCACTGGCTAAAGGCTTTCAGGCCGTTCCTTGGATTGCCAAGGTGAAAGGCCGCGGCCAAAAGTCCCGCAATGGCAAGACCATAACCAAGGCCCCACCACAAGAACGCTGGCCATCCGGTCGCATGGGCAAGCCCGGCTCCCATCAAGGCCAATAAACCAAAACCCATGCCCGACAGGACCGAAAAGATGATGACAGATGGGGCCGGATGCATCAGATCTTGCTCAGCATCTTGTCCAGCCAACCGGCAAATCCCGTCGCCTTGATGTCCAGCAACGGCGCCAGAAGCGACGCCTCGTGCCGACGGTCTTTTTTTCGGGGGGGCAGGTATTTGTTGGTCGGACGGGTTTTCAAGTCGGGCATAAGGTCGTACCCGCCCCGATCAGCCGTCAACCGTGAGACATTGCTGCCTGGATCGGCAAAATCGCCGAAATGCCGCGCCCCGGTCGGGCAGGTGCGCACACAGGCCGGCTCGCGGTCCTCTTCGGGCAGGTTTTCGTTGTAGATACGGTCGACACATAGAGTGCACTTTTTCATCACACCCTGCGCCACATCCATTTCCCGCGCGCCATATGGGCAGGCCCAGGCACATAATCCGCAGCCGATGCAGGCATCCTCGTTCACCAGCACGATGCCATCCTGATGGCGTTTATAGCTGGCCCCGGTCGGGCAAACCGTGACGCAGGGTGCATCTTCACAATGCAGGCAGGACCGGGGAAAGTTTATGATTTGCGCCGTACCTTCAACGGGTTGCACCTGATAACTGTGAACGCGGTTCAAGAAGGTGCCCGAAGGGTCCGCGCCGTAAGGGTCCTGATCCGACAGTCCGCTGCCCTGATCATTCCAGCCCTTGCAGGCCGTCACACAGGCCTGACAGCCGACACAGGTGTCAAGGTCGACGACAAGGCCAAGCCTTTTGGCCGTTTGGGTGGGAAGCTGGGTCATCTTGCGGTTCCCTTTGGCACCACCCGTGGGATGGGTGGAAAGCTGGGTTCGGATTGCGGTTTCGGCCCGACATTCTCGATCCGGACACGCAGATCAAACCACGCCGCCTGCCCGGTGACCGGGTCAGAGTTGGAATAGCGCAGACCATCACTTTTTTCCGGCAGCAACTCGCTGATCAGGTGGTTCAGCAAAAAGCCCTCGGTGGCCTCGGCAGCGCCCTCTGCCAAGGCCCAAGCCGCCTTGCGTTTGCCGATCGCATTCCACGTCCAGACCGTGTTTTCGTTCAGCGCCGCCATATGGGCCACTGGCACCGTGATACCGCCATTGGGCGAGATCACGCGGGCATAATCGCCCGCCTTGAAGGCGTTTTCCTGCCATAGTCTGGTCGGCAGATACAGATAGTTCTTACCCCGTATCTGGCGCAGCCAGGCATTCTGACTTCCCCACGAATGGTACATGTCCATCGGCCGCTGGGTCAGGGCATGAACAGGATAGCCCCAACCCTTGGCCTCCAGATCGCCATAGGGCGGATACCAGATCGGCAAGGGGTCCATCGCCTGTTTCAGGCGGGCGCGCAGGTGGGTGGGGGGCTGAATCGGTCCATGACCCTCGGCGGCCAGTTGAAACTTGCGCATCGGTTCAGACCATATGCTGAACAGATAGGGCTGCGGGCTTTCGTAAAACGAGGTTTTGACCGCCCAATCCTGATAGGCCGCATTCCACGGCTTGTAGAACGCCGCCTCGGGCGGAACATGGGCCTGATAAAAGCCACCGTTGCGAATGTAGGCGGCAATCTGGTCGGGATTGGCGTCACCCCTGCCCTGCTCGTCGCCTGCGGCACCCCGAAATCCAATCAGCGGGCCGACACCGGGGCGGCGGATGTGGTTCTGGATATAATCGGCATAGTCCTTGTACCGCGGGCTGCCATCTGCCGCGACCATCGGCGCCAACCCCAACCGGTGCCCAAGGTCCAGCAGCACCGTTTGAAACGCGCGGACATCGCGGTCAGGTTCGGTCACCGGCCATCGGATACTGTCGCCCGCCGCATCCGGCTCGCTGATCGGACGATCCAGCAGGCTGATGCAGTCATGCCGTTCCATATAGGTGGTGTCAGGCAGGATCAGATCGGCATAGGCCACCATTTCAGACGCATAGGCGTCGGAATAGATGATGCGGGGGATGACATATTCGCCGTCCTCGTCCTTGTCGGTCAGCATCTGCAACACGCGGGATGTGTTCATCGACGAATTCCACGCCATGTTGGCCATGTACAAAAACAGCGTATCGATCCGATAGGGATCGCCGGCATGGGCGTTGGGGATCAGCATATGCATCAATCCATGCGCCGAGAACGGGTTTTCCCAGGTAAAGGCCTTGTCGATGCGGGCAGGCGTTCCGTCCTCCTTCAGCGCCAGTTGTTCAGGCCCACGGACATATCCCAGATGCGGTCCTGACAGTGGTTTTCCGGGGGCGGCGGTGAAATGCGGCGTGGGATGGGCATCGACTGGTTTGGGATAGGGCGGCTTCAGTCGAAAGCCGCCCGGAACCTCGACCGTGCCAAGGATGATCTGCAACAGATGCAGCGCGCGGGCGGTCTGAAAGCCATTGGAATGGGCGGAAATGCCGCGCATGGCATGAAACGACACCGGGCGGCCCGGCATGGATGCGTGGTGGTTGCCGCGAAAATCCGTCCATTCCTGTTGGATTTCAATGCTCTGATTAAAGGCGACATCCGCCAGTTCGGCGGCCAGGGCGTGGATTCGGGCGGCTGGGATACCGCAGCGCGCAGCCACCGCCTCGGGCGCGTGGTCGGGCGACAGATAGCGTTCGGCCATGTGCTGAAACACCGTGCGATGCCCCTGATAGACGGCCCCCAGATCAGGCTCGACACCTTTGCCATCCCAAGGTGCCGGTTGTCCGGTCCGGCGGTCGATCACGAAAGGCTGGCTTTCGGCATTCTTCAAGATCAGGCCCTTTTCCGGCCCCTCGGCCGCGTTGACCAGCAAGGGCGCATTGGTGAACTGCGCCAGATAGGTCAGATCGACCTTGCCCGCCACCAGCAGGCAATGGATCAGCGACAGGATCAACAAACCATCCGTGCCGGGCGTGATGCCGTACCAATCGTCCGCAATGGCGTTGTACCCGGTGCGGACCGGGTTCACACCGATCACCCGCGCACCACGCGCTTTCAGTTTGCCAAGACCGATCTTGATCGGGTTTGAATCGTGATCCTCGGCCACACCGAACATGACAAACAACTTGGTCCGCTCCCAGTCGGGTGCGCCAAATTCCCAAAACGCGCCGCCGATGGTGTAAATCCCCGCCGCCGCCATGTTGACCGAGCAGAACCCGCCATGGGCCGCATAGTTCGGCGTGCCAAATGCCTGTGCCCACCAGCCGGTAAAGGACTGGCTCTGATCACGGCCGGTAAAGAAGGCCAGCTTTTCGGGCGCCGTCTCGCGCAGGGGCTTCATCCAGGACACCGCCAAGTCCAAAGCCTCGTCCCACGAAATCTCCTCAAACGCACCCGAGCCGCGCGGGCCAACCCGCCGCAGCGGTGCCCGCAGCCGCGACGGCGCATGTATTTGCATGATGCCGCTGGCACCCTTGGCACACAGCACCCCCTTGTTCACAGGATGGTCGCGGTTGCCCTCGATATAGCTGACGCGACCCTCGCGCAGATGGACATTTATGCCGCAGCGGCAGGCGCACATGTAGCAGGTGGTTTTGCGAACCTCATCCGAGATTACCGGCGAGGTGTTCAGGATCGGTGCGTTCATCAACAGTCCGTTCGTCATGTGCCGGAACACTATCGCACAAGATGCAGAATAGTTCGGTCGAATTTCCCGCATTGGGCAGAAAAACCGGGATGTTGTCCAGTCAATTTACAAAGCGGCTTTCCTCTCTCGGCGACGGCTTTTTGCAGCCGCCGCCAAGCGATAGGGAGCGGACCGGTTAGGCCACTTGTGCGGTCCGCAGCTCAGCCCAGAACCTTGGTGCCCAAACCATGCCCTTCGGCGACCTTCTTCTTGGCCTGTACATCACGCAAGATCTCGACCGACCGAACCTCCAGCCGCGCGGCCCCCTTCCAGTCACGTGTCTTGACGCGCGGGTTTTCCAGACGCCTGCGGGCATCTGGTATGGCATGGGCATATTGCGGCAGCCACTGGGCCTGCGCGACCAGCATCTCATCCACCATCTGCCAGACCTCTTCGGGCGTGCAGATCGCCCCCACCAACGGGTCATGCAGCACCGACTGTTTCAGCAGTTCCACATCGCCCGTGACCGCCGCCTTCATCCCCATCCGCTGCACATTCACCGACGCCATGCAGGTCGCTGCGCATGCATCGGGCAAGGTGATCCCCTCAACCATATTTATCCCGAAGCGGTCGACAAAACCGGGGCTTTCGATGATGCAATCTTCAGGCAGGTTCCGAATCACCCCGCCGTTCCTGACATTGAAATGCCCGCGATAGGTGCGCCCGGTCTCCAACCCCTCCAGAATATGCGAGGCATGTTCGTCCGTGCGGCTATAGGCACCAAGCGAACCACCAGCCTCTTCCAGAAACTTGGGGAAATCCTCTTCGAACCAATTCCGGTTCTCGGTCGAATAGCGCAGATAGCCGCCGGTCTCGCCGTTGATCCAGGTGTCCATGCTGATCCAGTCCATGATCTGATCCGGACGCTTGCGGTACCAGGGCAGGTATTCCGACAGGTGACCGTTGCTCTCGGTCGAGTAATAGCCGAACCGCTTCAACACATCGATCCGCACCTTCTCCTGCACCGCAAAGTCGGGGTGGCGTTCAAAGGCTTGGGTCAACTCTTCGCGGCTGACTTTGCGGCCATTGTGGCGGATATCAAGATACCAGGTCTGGTGGTTGATGCCGGAACAAACGATATCGACCTCGGCCATCGGAACGCCAAGGGCAACAGAAATCTGGCGGTGCCCGTTCTGCACCCCGTGGCACAGGCCGACCGTGCGCACATGGCCATGATCGATCGCGGCCCAGGTCATCATCGCCATCGGGTTGGCATAGTTCAGCAGCAAAGCACCAGGCTCACAAACCTCATTGATATCCTTGCAGAACTCCAGCATGGCATGGATGCCGCGCTGGGCATAGAGGATGCCACCCGCACAGATCGTGTCGCCCACACATTGATCAACGCCGTATTTCAACGGGATGGATATGTCCGTTGCAAAAGCCTCAAGTCCACCAATCCGCACCACATTCATCACATAGCGCGCCCCCTCCAGGGCGCGGCGCCGGTCGGTCGTCGCCGTTACGCGCGTCTTCAAGCCGTTGACCGACACGATCCGCCGGATGATCTGCGCGATCATGTCAAGGTTGTGCGCGTTGATGTCGGTCAAGGCGATTTCAACATCCTCAAACTCCGGCACCTTCAAAATGTCACTGCACAGCTTTTTGGTAAATCCAACCGAACCCGCGCCGATGATGGTGATCTTGAACGCCATGATATCCTCCCTGCTGGTCACAAAGCCTAACCAAAACCACAAATGGCTGACAGAGAAAACTTGTGCCATCTTGGGCAAATTCATGCTCCCTTACGGCTATGGCATCAGCACCGTGACACCGGTCATGACCAAACGCAGTTCAATGCCCCGCGGCACGACGCCATTGTGGTCATCCAGCACATGACGCTTGGCGAAGGTCGTCTTGACCATGCCCGCACCGACTGCCGTCTGCACCTTGGCCGGATCCATGCTGGTCACCCACCATGCCGCAGGCCCATCGCTTCTGTCCGGAATGCGGTGGTCAATGGCAGTATCGCAGGCCCGGCTTGTCTGGCCGCGAGCCGCTGGATCTGGCCTGCGAAATCCTTGACGCTTGCCGCCGCCTGCCTCAACCTGCTGACCCATAACGCCACCCGGACGGGTGCCCCGGATGTCCGCGGTCACATCACGCCGCAATCAAGCGCAGCCGCCCGACCCTGCCGCCAGACCTTCCAGCCAGGCCCGGTGCGGCAGGCACTGCCCTGCCGCCCGTGTGTATTCCGCGACCAATCCGGCATGCGTCTTGCGCGCCAAATCCCGCCTTTTGGGGTTGGCCGCCATCTCCGCCTGCGCCGCCTGCCGGTTCAGCAGCCCCAGCCCATCCAGCACCGGAAGATAAAGCTGCTCTTGCACATGGGCCAAGGCCAGATGCTCCAGACCCGGCGGAAATCGGGCAAAGTCCTCTGGCCTTGGAACATGCTGCGCCCACTGTGCCAACCGGTCCGTCACCACCCCGGGATGCGAGGCCGCGACATCGCGCCAGAACGGCGAATCCCGCCGCTCGGACACGTAATGCATCCGGATAAAATCGCGGAAATCATCGACCTGCTGGCTGACCGCCGCATTATACCTGTCGCGACCGTCTCCCTGCCCGATCCATTCGCCCAGCATCATGATCTGCACGATGGTCCCATGGATCGAGGTTGCCTCCAAAGGCTCGAGGAAGGACGACGCCAGACCCACCGCGACACAATTGCCCCGCCACGGTGCCCGCAACCGGCCCGCCTCTATCCTGATGTCATTGCGGGGATGTATCTCATGCCCCAAAGCAGCCTCGATCTCGGCCTTGGCCTGATCCGGCGTGGTGTGGCTATCAGAATAGACATAGCCCGCCCCATAGCGCTCCTGTGTGGGGATCCACCACATCCAGCCCGACCTCTGGGCCCAGGCAAGGGTACAGGGCGCAATCTCTTCGCCGTCCTTCAGATCCACCCAGAATGGCATCGCCCGGTTCACCGGCAGCACGTCGGCGTAACTCAGCCACTCGGCCCCTAATTCGCCGATCAAACGCCGCCGAAAGCCGGTACAATCCACAAAGAAATCCGCCTCCAGCCGCTGCCCGCTCTCCAGCGTCAGCGCCGTGATCCCGGCCTCGCCCCGCTCCACCCCGGTCACCTGATCATCGATCCGTGTCACCCCCCGCGCCTTGCGTCGCAGCCAGGCACCCACCAAAGCCTGGTCAAAGTGATAGGCATGATGAAACGGGCCTGCCGGCACATCGCGCCCGGCCCGCCGGGCGACAGGCGCCTTCTGCCCGTTCAGCAAATGCTGAAACAGATGCGCCTCACCCACCGAACGCCCCGCAGCCACCGCATACGTATCCAGATCAATACCGCCCACCACCATTTGTGGGCTGTCAATCGGACCGTCATAGCTATGTCCCAGCCGCCGCCAATCGCGGTGACGGATGCCATATTTGATCGTGGCCCCAGTCTCGGCCAGGAACTCGGCCTCATTCAGCCCAAAATGCTGCAGCATCTGGCGAAACACCGCCGTCGAGCCTTCGCCAACCCCGATCACCCCGATGTTCGACGATTCGATGACTGTGACCTGCGTGCCCCCAGCCCGGCGCGCGGCCATATCCGACAGCATCATCGCCGCCAGCCAACCGGCCGTACCGCCGCCCACGATCGCGATGTGTTTTGGCCAATTCATCCCATTCATCTTTTCACAAATATCCCACAGGGGGGTCTGGGGGGATGTGACATCCCCCCAGCCCTTCAGCCCGCCTTGCGCTGATCGACCCGGGCCCATTCCGGCAACCAGTCACCATGTGCTGCCAGCAGATCATGTGTCAGCGCCCAGATCTGATCCAGATCCAGTTCCGCCCCGGTATGCGGGTCAAGCATGGCGGCGTGATAGATATGATCCGGGTTCTCGGTCAGCAGGGCCTGTACCGTCAAATCCTGCACATTGATGTTGGTGCGCATCAACGCGATAAGTTGCGGCGGAATGTCCTTCACCACCGTCGGCTGCAGACCCATGTGATCGACCAGCGTCGGCACTTCGACCGCACAGCCGTCGGGCAGTTGCGGGATGTAGCCCTGATTGCCATGGTTGCCATAGATCACCGAAGGCTCGCCCGTCACGACCGAATTGACGATCTGGCTGGCATATTCATGACTTTCCTTGACTTCGATCGTGTTCGCGGTTTTCAGCGCTGCAGCCTCTTTCTTCCACCGTGAGATCTGTTCGATGCAGCGCACCGGATATTCGTCCAGCGGGATGCCAAAGCGTTCGATCAGGTCGGGGCGGTCGCGCTTTATGAACCACGGCGTGTATTCGGCAAAATGCTCCGAGCTTTCGGTGACAAAATAGCCCAGACGCATCAGCATTTCGTAGCGCACCTTGTTGGGGCAGCGCGGGTTCCAGTGGCTGGGCTTGGGAAAGCGTCCCTCGCGGTAGCCTTGCTTCAGCGCGGGATACAAGTCCTTGTAGGACCCGTCGGACTGGCGGTGTTCAAAAGACATGTAGAATGCCATATGGTTGATGCCGCCGGCACGATAACGGATCTCCTCGACCGGAATGTCGAGGTCGCGCGCCAGTTCGTAGGCCGTGCCCTGCACCGAATGACACAGGCCGACCTGACGGATCCTGGGGTATCTGGCGGCAATCGACCATGTGTTGATTGCCATAGGGTTCACATATTGCATCATGATCGCATTGGGCGCGACCTGCATCATGTCCTCGCAGATGCTCCACAAGACCGGCACGGTGCGGATGCCGCGCATGATTCCGCCAATGCCCAGCGTGTCGGCAATGGTCTGGCGCAGGCCGAATTTCTTGGGCACTTCGAAATCGGTGATGGTGCAAGGGTCATAACCGCCGACCTGAAAGCAGCAGACCACGAAATCCGCCCCCTCCAATGCGCGGCGCTGGCTGGTGTAGGTTTTCACTGCAGCGCGTCCGCCCAGCGTCTGGTTCAGCTTGCCGATGATGATCTCAGATTCTGCCAAGCGCTCGGGATTGATGTCCATCAGACGGATTTCCGCAGCCGCCAAGGCCGGACGGCTGAGAATGTCGCCGGCGATGTTCTTGGCGAATACGGCTGATCCCGCGCCGATGAATGTGACGATGGGTTTCGACATGGTGTACCTCAAGTTGCGATGTTGAAAGCGGCGCGAACCAGCCGCTTGGTATAGTCGGTGGCAGGGTTCTCCAGCACGTCGGCCACGGGGCCCTGTTCAACGATCTGGCCGTTCTGCATGACGATCACGCGGTGGCACAGGGCCCGCACCACCTTCAGGTCGTGGCTGATGAACAGATAGCTCAAGCCCTTGTCGCGCTGCAATTGGCGCAACAGATCGATGATCTGTGCTTGAACCGACAGGTCCAGTGCGCTGGTAGGCTCGTCCAGCAAGATGAATTCCGGCTCCAGCGCGATGGCGCGCGCAATGGCAAGGCGTTGACGCTGTCCGCCGGAAAACTCGTGCGGAAACCGCGACAATATCGTGTCGGGCATCCCGGCATCGCGCAGCGCCTGCCGCACCCGTTCGGCCCGGTCGGCACCCGATTTGCCGATGTTGTTGACGGTCAACCCTTCTTCGATGATCTGACGCACCGACATCCGCGGGTTCAGGCTGGCAAACGGGTCTTGAAACACCACCTGCATCCGGCTGCGCAACGGTTTCATCCGCACGCGGTCATAGCTTTCGATCCGCTGCCCCAAAAACGTCACCTCACCCGAGGTCAGCTTGTTCAACCGCAGCAACGCCTGACCAAAGGTCGTCTTGCCCGAACCGCTTTCCCCCACCAGCCCCAGCGTCTCGCCGCGTTTAAGGTCCAGCGACAGTCCGTCGACCGCCTGCAAATCGTGATAGGTGCCGCGAAACGCCCCACCCCGGCGGAGCGAATAGGTCACGCGGATGTTGCGCCCCTCCAGCACGGTTTCCGGGCTGCCTTGCAAAGGATTGGCGCGGCCCTTTGGTTCAGACCCCAACAGGCGCTTGGTATAGGGGTGCTCAGGGGAATTGAACAACTGCTCGGTCGGCCCCTCTTCGCGCACAAGGCCGTGCTGCATGACATAGACGTAATCGGCGAATTGGCGGACCACGGTCAGGTCATGGGTGATCAGGATCACGGCCATACCGGTCTTGGCCTTCAAATCCTTGATCAGGTTCAGAATCTCGGCCTGCACTGTCACGTCCAGCGCCGTCGTCGGCTCGTCCGCAATCAGCACATCGGGGTTATTGGCCAGCGCCATCGCGATCATCACACGCTGCCGCTGCCCACCCGACATCTGGTGCGGGTATTGCCGCACGCGGGCGTCGGGGTCGGGGATCTGCACCTCGGCCAGCAGTTCGACAGCGCGCTTCCATGCGGCATCCTTGGAGATGTTCTGATGGATGCGCAGCACTTCGACCAATTGCTGGCCAACCGTATAGACCGGGTTCAACGAGGACATCGGCTCTTGAAAGATCATCGTCAGGCGGTTGCCACGCAGGCGGCGCATCTCGGCATCTGGCAGGCGGGCCATGTCGCGGCCGTCATAGATGATCTCGGTCTGAACGGCCACTGTGGCGCGTTTGGTCAACAGCCGCATGATCGCCCGCGCCGTCACCGATTTGCCCGAGCCGCTTTCGCCGACCAGCGCAATCGTTTGCCCCTTGTGCAGCCGGAACGACACGTCGCGCACCGCCTCGACCTCGCCGCCCAAGACCTTGAAGGTCACGCCGATCTTGCGCGCGTCGATCACCAGTTCGCCCGTGGTATTGCGCATCTGTGGCACCTCAATAGGGGTCGACGGCATCGCGCAGACCATCGCCAAGCGCGTTGAACGAAAACACGGCAAGCAGCACGAACCCCACAGGCGCCAAGATCCATGGGTAAGACCCGATCGCGGCAAAGGTACGGGCGTCTTGCAGCATCAGACCCCACGAAATCAGCGGCGGCTTGACCGCAAAGCCCAGAAAACCCAGGAAACTTTCCAACAAGATGATGTTGGGAATGCCCAGCGTGACCGACACGATGACATGGCTCAGGACATTGGGCAGGATGTGGCGGGTGATGATCCGCCCATCGCTCGCCCCCACGGCGATGGCCGCGCGCACGTAATCGATGCGGGCCATCGACATGGTTTTGCCGCGCACCTCGCGGCTCAACTGTGCCCATCCCAGACCGACGATGACGATAATGACGAATGTCAAGAAGAGATAGGACGGCGCTGTGGGCGGGATCAGCGTGGCAAGGGCCAAGTACAGCGGCAGTTGCGGAAATGCCAGGATCACCTCGACAAAGCGTTGAAACCACATGTCGAACCGCCCACCCAGATAACCCGACATGATGCCAAGCAGCGTGCCGATGGTGGTGATCAGCGTGATCGAGACAAGACTGATCATCAGGCTCAGGCGGCTGCCATAAACCCCGCGCGACAAGATATCACGGCCCAGCTTGTCGGTGCCCAGAATGTGCAGGGGCGAACCATCTGTCACACCGATCAGGTGGCGTTCCATCGGGATCAGCCCGAACAGATGATAGGGCGTGCCCTTGGCAAACAGTGCCAGCGGGCGGGGATTGTTCATGTCCGGGGCCATCATCGGCTGAAACGTCACCGGGTCCAGTTCGGTGCCCTCGACGATGGAATAGGCGACCGGGCGCAGGGTGAAGCCGTCCTTGGTAAAGAACGACAGCCGGTCAGGTGGTGCAAAGCTGGCGGTCGAGGCATTGGGGTCCATCGGGGCCACGAACTCGGCAAAGATCGCGGTCAGCAACAGCAGACTGACCATGAACAGGCCGATCATGCCGGGCACCGACCGGCGAAACCGCCGCCAGACCAGCGACAGGTAGCTTTGGCTGGTGGTGGACGCGGTGGACAGGCGGTTGTCGGTCGCCTCACCCTCGTGAACGGTGCTCATGCGTCATTTCCTACGCGAATGCGGGGGTCGAGCCAGACCAGTAACAGGTCCGCAATGATATTGCCGACGATCAGGGTGGCGCCCAGCACCAACAGCAGACTTGCGGTGACAAACACGTCACCGATGGCCATCGAACCCACGATGGCCGGGCCGATGGTGGCCAGACCGAAGACGATGGCCACCTCGATCTCACCGGTCAGCATATAGGGCAGCACGACGCCCTGATAGGCAATCAGCGGATGCAAGGCATTGGGCACCGCATGCCGCAAGATCACATTGCCCTCTGACAGACCCTTGGCCCGGGCGGTTTCGACATATTGCATGTTCAGCGTGTCCAGCAGATTGGCCCGCATCACCCGCATGTTATAGGCCAGTCCGCCGATGGTGGCGACGGCGATGACGGGCCAGATATGCTGGATCAGGTTCCACAACTTGGGCCAGTTAAAGTCAAACCATCC
>JBAXXO010000022.1:0-20234 GCA_037127855.1 Alphaproteobacteria bacterium | reverse complement strand
AAATCCGACAATCACAAAAGCTGGATCGGTTGGAAGCGCATCCCCTACCTGTGGTTTGGCAGCCTTTGGCAGATGGGCGGCCTCGCGATCATGCCATTTGCGCTGATCGTGCTGTCGGGTGACCAGATACACGGTCCGCAATGGGCAGGCAGTGCATTGGCTGGGCTGGCCTTTCTGATGACAGGTATCGGCATGCACATGACGCAGACCGCCGGCCTTGCGCTCGCCTCGGATCGTGCAACCGAAGAAACCCGTCCCCGTGTCGTATCCTTTCTCTATGTGATGAACCTGCTGGGCATGGCTGTTTCCGCCGTGATTCTGGGTTTGCTGCTGCGCGACTTTGATCCGATCAAGCTGATCCGCGTCGTGCAGGGCTGTGGTGTTGTCACCATGATTCTGAACCTGATCGCGCTGTGGAAGCAGGAAAAAGTCCAGCCCATGACCAAAGAGGAAATGGCCGCGACGCGTCCGATCTTCCATGAAGGCTGGCGCGACCTGATGGCGGGTGGTCAAGCGGGGCGGTTGCTGTTGGTGGTTATGCTGGGCACCATGGGCTTTCAGATGCAGGATGTGCTGCTGGAGCCGTATGGCGCACAGATCCTTGGCCTGACTGTGGGTTCGACCACGTGGTTGACCGCCTGCAATGCACTGGGGGCATTGGTGGGCTTTATCTTGGCCGGCTTCTGGATGGGAAAGGGGCATGACATGTTCCGCATGTCCGCTCGCGGCTTGCTGGTGGGCATGGTGGCATTCTTAATGGTCATCTTTGCGGCACCGATCCAGTCTGCCGTGCTGTTCTTCGTCGGCGCGTATTGCATCGGGCTCGGTTCTGGCCTGTTCGCCGTATCCACCTTGACTGCCGCAATGGCATTGCCCGAACAGGGCCATGCAGGACGCGGACTGGTGCTGGGGGCCTGGGGTGCGGCGCAAGCAACGGCTGCGGGCCTGTCAATCGCCTTGGGTGGCGGTTTGCGCGATGTGGCTGACAACTATGCCATGTCAGGCCAACTGGGCCCGGTCTTTGCCAGCAAGAGCTTTGGCTATGCCTTTGTCTATCAAATCGAAATCCTGGTGCTGTTCGGCACACTGATCGCCCTTGCCCCACTGGTGCGGTTCACACTGTTCAACGCTGAAAACAAAGCCAACGCCGCCCCTCTGGGCCTCGTTGACTTTCCCAACTGACCTTCGGAGGAATAATCTATGCTGGGTGTACATTTCTTTGGCAACTTCGACCTCGCCTCGCTTGCGATCTGGATGTTCTGGGGCTTCTTTGCCCTGCTGATCTACTATCTGCAAACCGAAAACATGCGTGAAGGTTACCCGCTTGAGACCGAGGAAGGCCATGTTCCCCCGAACCAGGGCCCCTTCCCCCTGCCCAAGCAAAAGACGTTCATCCTGCCGCATGGCCGTGGTGACGTGACAGTGCCCAACGGCGCACGTGAGGCGCGCGAACTGGCCATGGGCCGCAGTGCTGTGTCGGACGGCTTTCCGCATCTGCCGCTGGGCGACCCGATGGTTGATGGCCTTGGCCCGGCCGCTTGGGCCCCGCGCCGCGACGTTCCCGAGTTGGATGGCCACGGGCATAACAAACTGGTGCCGATGGCGCTGGCCCCAGCCTTCGGCGTCACAGCCGGGCGCGACCCGCGTGGTCTGCCGGTTCAGGCAAGTGATAACGAAGTTGTCGGTGTCATCTCGGATATCTGGGTCGATGCGCCCGAACAACTGGCCCGCTATCTTGAGATATCGCTGAACACCGGCGGCAAGCGTCTGGTGCCGGTGCCAATGGTCAAGGTGTGGAAAGACCGTGTCCGAATCAACTCTTTGTCGTCAGATTTGTTCAGCGGCGTGCCGACCCACAAGTCCGCAACCGAAGTCACCTTGTTGGAAGAAGACAAGATCAGCGCCTACTATGCCGGGGGTACCCTCTACGCCTCGTCCAAGCGCAAGCACGGGCCGGAGTCGTGGAAGCCATGACACGGGCACGCGTCGATAACCCCAAAAAGAACGATCACGACGAGTTCGAAATCGAACCGGTGCCTGGCCTGCCCGCGCGCCCCCCCGCGGGCGAGGAACTGCTTTGGCAGGGACGACCGGCAACGATGGCCCTGGCCCGCGACGCGTTCAAGGTCACATGGGTTGCCGGCTATTTCGTGGCTCTGGCCATCTGGCGGGTCTGGATGGTGGCTGACAGTGTGGCTTCGGTCGTGGCGGTTGCGCTGCCCTATCTGGTCATCGGCGCGGTGACCTGTGGCATCTTGATCGCCATCGCCGCCGTTCAGGCCCGAACGACCATGTACACGATCACCACCGCCCGCGTCGCCATGCGGATCGGTTCTGCGCTGACCGTGACCCTCAACCTGCCGTTCCGTCAGATCGGCAATGCCAGTCTTGCGCTGAAATCAAATGGCACTGGCACCATTGCATTGGAAACCCTGGGCGAAACCCGGATCTCTTACCTCGTCTGTTGGCCGCATGTCCGGCCTTGGCACCTTGCCAAGACCCAGCCCGCGTTGCGCTGCATCCCCGATGCGGCACGCGTGGCAAATATTCTGGCCGATGCCGCGGAAACCCGCGTCAGCATGCCGGTCATTTCGCGTGCCACGCCTGGCATGGCACTGGTTGCGGCAGAATAGGAGGGTTCATGGTCACGCAAACCCAAACCCGCCAGTCCGATAACCCGGACATGATTCCAAAGCATCTGCTTCTGGCGATTGTGGCGCTTGTTGTTGCCAGTCTTATCGTTGTCACCTTTGCGGTCGTGACGGGGCGGAACCATGTGGGTGTCCCCAAAGACAGCGCCATCGTTGCCGAGCGCGGCATCATCCTGAAAGGTGGCGGGGCACAGGCAGTGACGGTGCTTGATACCGACGGAAAGCTGCTGATGGACCTACCGCATGGCGGCTTCATCACCGTGATTCAGAACGCAAATGAACGCGCTCGCTTTACGGCAGGTGTTGATAAACTTCTGCCTTTACGTATTGTACGTTATACCAACGGTCGCCTGACCGTACTCGATGACTACACTGGATGGTCTGCCGAGCTGGGCGCCTTTGGTTCTGACAATAGGGCCGCATTCGAACGGCTCATGTCGCAGGACTGACAAGCAATAATGGGAACCAAATCATGGGAATATTCAGCAAATACGCCGAGGACGTACCGTGCACGGTCGAAGTAAGTCACCGCTTTGAAAGCCTGCATGCGCACGTCCGTTTCAACAACGGCGCTGTCGTCCATCCCGGCGATGAAGTCCTTGTTCACGGCAAACCGATCATGGCCGCTTACGGCGAACTGATCATCGAGGACCGTCAGGCCACCATCACCCGCGCCAGCTGGCTGGAGCGGGTCTGGACGCGTGCCACCGGCGATTTCGGTTTCATGGAACTGTGCGAATTCTCCTTCTCGGACGAGGTGACATTGTGAACGCGACGCCAAAGGACCTTTACCCTGACAGCGGCGCCGAAGTGGCGGCAAGCTTTGTCGACCAGCCGCTGGACACCCAAGCGATGGCGACCGAAACCACATTGCTGAACCCGCGCTTTTACACCACCGACTTCGACGAGATGGACCGCATCGACGTCACGCCGGTGCGCAAGGATTGGGATGAATTGCTGGCCGAAATGGCGTCAGATCCGAACAAGGGCCATTTCAAGAAGACCGTCGAATGGACCGAGTGGGACGCCAACTGGGACGGAATGGAGCCGAAACTGAAGCGTGAGTTCATCGACTTCCTCGTCTCCTCATGCACCGCTGAATTCTCGGGCTGCGTGCTTTACAAGGAAATGAAGCGGCGCGGCGCAAACCCCGACATCTGCGCCCTGTTCGGCTATATGTCGCGTGACGAGGCGCGGCACGCCGGCTTTATCAACGATGCGCTGCGCGAAGCTGGCGTTGCGGTGAACCTTGGCTTCCTGACCAAGGCCAAGAAATACACCTATTTCCGCCCCAAGTTCATCTACTACGCCACCTACCTGTCGGAAAAGATCGGCTACGCCCGCTACATCACCATCTACCGCCACCTCGAAGCGAACCCCGAGCACCGCTTCCACCCGATTTTCAAATGGTTCCGCGAATGGTGCAATGACGAGTTCCGCCACGGCGAGGCCTTTGCGCTTTTGATGCGGACCGATCCCAAACTGACCAACTCATTCGCCAACAAGCTGTGGATCCGCTTTTTCCTGACGGCTGTTTATTCGACCATGTATGTCCGCGACCATGCAAGGCCGGAATTCCACAAGGCGCTTGGTGTTGACATCGAATGGTATGACCAAGAGGTCTACCGCAAGACCTCGGCCATCGCGCGCCAGGTCTTCCCGATCGAGATTGACATCGACCACAAGCGTTGGCTGCCGAATTTGCGCCGCATGCGTGACGCCTTTGGCGAGATGGACACCAGCAAACGCAACGGCGGCTTGGGCGGGTGGGTCAACCACAAGATCGCCGCAGCCAAGGCCGCCAGTGCCTTTGTGGCGCTGTACACCATCCCCGTCATCAAGCGCGATCCACCCAAGAACGTGCGGCTGGAGCCGGTCTATTGATCCTGACGCCACATATACCGGCGGGTATGAGGCGGGCACCAACCTGCCCCATGCCCAGTTGGACGCGGTGATTGGCATGATGGACAGCCCATGGTTTGCTGCGGTCAGCACGCTGTTCTTGTGGTGGTTCTCGACCGGCGTCATCTTGTGGCGCGTGCGCGTCGCAGACAACGGCTCGTCGCAAGACCATGTCAATTCGGTGATCTTCGGTCTGCCCTTGCTGGCCGTGGGCATTTCCGCCACCCGCGCCTCGCTGCCCGATCTGTCGTCAGGTGGCATCTACATGGCCTTTCTTGCCGCCTTGGCATTGTGGGGCTGGATCGAGTTGGCTTTCCTGTCCGGCGTCATCACCGGCCCGAACAACAAACCCTGCCCGCCGTTCCTGCAGGGTTTGGACCGTTTCTGGCGCGCGCTCGGCACCATCGCCTGGCATGAGGCTTTGCTGTTCGGCACCTTTGTGTCACTTGGTTTGGTAACGATCCATGCCGATAACCCCTTTGCCTTTGGCACCTTTGCCCTGTTGTTCGTCGCGCGCATCTCTGCCAAACTGAACCTGTTCCTTGGGGTGCCGCGCATCAACATTCAATTCCTGCCCCGCCCGCTGGCCCATCTTGCAAGCTACTTCCGGGTCGGGCGCATAACGGCCTTCTTTCCGCTCTCGGTCTCGGCACTGACTGTCTTTTCCGCCTTGCTGCTAGAGCGCGCCATCAACGTAACCCATCCCGGCATGTCGGTTGGCTACAGCCTTCTGACCTGTCTTTGTCTGTTGGCCTTGCTGGAGCACTGGTTCATGGTGCTGCCTTTGCCAGATGAAAAACTGTGGCGTTGGATGATGCCCGCCACGAAAACCCAAAAAAAGCAGCTCGAGGACGCCAATGGACTTTGACCAGATATTCCGCAGCCAGCTTGACGCCTTGAAGACCGAGGGCAATTACCGCGTTTTCGCCGAGCTTGAACGCAAGCGCGGCGAATTTCCAAAGGCAAACAGCCATAGGGACGGCGATGTCAAGGAAATCACCGTATGGTGCTCCAATGACTATCTCGGGATGGGCCAGCACCCAGATGTTGTAAAGGCGATGGTTGATTGCGTCCAGTCTCATGGCACGGGTGCCGGCGGCACGCGCAACATTTCGGGCAACAACCACAAGCACCTGCTGCTAGAGGCGGAATTGGCAGACCTGCATGGCAAGGAAGCGGCCCTGCTGTTCACCAGCGGCTATGTCTCGAATTGGGCTGCACTGTCGACGCTGGGCTCGCGGATCCCGAATGTGGTCATCCTGTCTGACGCGGGCAATCATGCCAGCATGATCGAAGGTGTCCGTCATTCCCGCGCCGACAAGGTGATCTGGAACCATAATGATTGGCGCGATCTCGACCGCAAACTGGCCGCCGTCGGCGACCGTCCCAAGGTTGTCGCGTTCGAATCGGTCTATTCGATGGATGGTGACATCGCCCCGGTCAAGGAAATCGTGCAGGTCGCGAAAGCCCATGGTGCCCTGACTTACATCGACGAGGTTCACGCCGTCGGGATGTACGGCCCCCGCGGCGGTGGCGTCACCGAGCGTGAGGGTCTCGCCGATCAGATCGACCTGATTGAGGGTACGCTGGGCAAGGCCTTTGGCGTCGTCGGCGGCTACATCACCGGATCGGTGCCGCTGTGTGACTTCATCCGTTCCTTTGCCTCGGGGTTCATCTTTACCACAGCCCTGCCGCCCGCCGTGGCCGCCGCTGCCACCGCCTCGATCCAGCATCTCAAGATCAGCCAGGTCGAACGTGATCGTCAGCGGCAGCAGGTTGCCAAACTGCGCGCCCAGCTGGACCGTTTCAACATCCCGCACATGGCCAATGACAGCCATATCGTTCCGGTTTTGATCGGCGACCCGGTGAAATGCCGGATGATCAGCGATATCTTGATGCGTGACTGGGGCATTTACGTCCAGCCGATCAATTACCCCACCGTCGCCAAAGGGACCGAGCGTCTGCGGATCACGCCATCGCCCTTCCATACCGATGCAGATATTGACCATTTGGCAAATGCGCTACATTCTTTGTGGCAGCATTGCGCTTTGTCGCGCGCCGTGGCCTGACATCCCTTGCATGTGATCTGGCAAAGAGTCAGACATCGGTATAAGAAATCGGAATATGAGGAGGACCATCATGAAATTCCATCTGGCCATTCTGGCGGTTTTGGCCACCGCAGCAGCACCCGCTTTCGCCGCCGGTGACGCGGCCAAGGGCGAGGCTGTCTTCAAGCAGTGCCAGACCTGTCACATGGTCGCCGATCCAACCGGCAAAGTGATTGCGGGCAAGGGCGCGAAAATCGGCCCGAACCTGTATTCCATCATTGGCCGGCCAGCAGCCTCTTATCCCGAATTCAAATATGGCGCAGGCATCACTGCCGCTGGCGCCGCTGGCTTGATCTGGGATGAAGAAAAGATTGCCACCTACCTGATGGATCCGACGAAATACCTTGATGAATTTACTGGCGATCCGACGTTGAAAAGCAAAATGGCGTTCAAGCTGAAGAAGGCCGAAGATGGTGCCAATGTCGCCGCCTATCTGGCCTCACTGTCGCCGGCAACGCCGCCTGCGAACTGAGGTTTGAACTGACTGAACGGAAAAAAGGCCTCCGGATGTCCGGAGGCCTTTTTTCTGTTTCAGGCCCGCAAAGCGCGAATGGCCGAGGGTGCAACCGTATGCACCGTACGCACGATGTCACTGACCGTCAAACCTGCATCCGCATACATCGCCGCCGGGCTGGCCTGGTCTATGAACCGGTCAGGCAGCGTCATCGTCCGCAAGCGCAACCCATCATCCATCGCGCCCGAATTCGCCAGATATTGCAGGACCTGCGCGCCAAAGCCACCTGCGGCCCCCTGTTCAACCGTGATCAGCGCCGCATGATGCCGCGTCAACTGGTTGATCAGGTCCGT
Organism: Alphaproteobacteria bacterium; assembly: GCA_037127855.1. Classification (GTDB taxonomy): domain Bacteria; phylum Pseudomonadota; class Alphaproteobacteria; order Rhodobacterales; family Rhodobacteraceae; genus Stagnihabitans. The sequence goes on along the minus strand of JBAXXO010000022.1, from coordinate 12,766 downwards.
ATCCAACGGCTTGGCAAAGCGTGCATCCGCCACGGTAACTGACACACCCTGCGCCTCCAACGCCTCGGCAGCCAGCAGACATTCCGCCAGATGCGCGCCAAAACTTAGCAGCGCCACATCCGTACCCTGCCGCATCACGCGACCCTTGCCGATTGGCAATGCGACGCCGCGTTCGGGCATCTGGGCACCCACGCCCTCGCCCCGCGGATAGCGGAATGAGATTGGCCCGGCGTCATAGGCCGCAGCCGTCGCAACCATATGCACCAGTTCCACCTCATCCGCCGCAGCCATCACGACAAAACCTGGCAGATTGGCCAGATAGCTGACGTCAAACGCGCCAGCATGGGTCGGGCCATCCGCCCCGACCAGACCGGCCCGGTCAATCGCAAACCGTACCGGCAGGCCCTGCAACGCCACGTCATGGACGATCTGATCATAGCCCCGCTGCAAAAAGGTCGAGTAAATCGCTACAAAGGGTTTTAGTCCCGTGGCCGCCATCGCCGCCGCAAAGGTTACGCCATGCTGTTCTGCAATTCCCACATCAAACACCCGCGCGGGAAACCGCCGCGCCATGATGTCCAAACCCGTCCCCGACGGCATTGCCGCCGTGATCGCGACGATCTTGCCATCCCGCGCCGCCTCTTCGGTCAGGGCTTGCCCAAAGACAGCCGTATAGCTTGGCGCATTGGATTTGACTTTGGCTTGTGTCCCTGACTGGACATCGAATTTTGCCACGCCATGGTATTTGTCCGCCGCGGATTCAGCAGGCGCATAGCCCTTGCCCTTTACCGTCACAGCATGAATCAAAACCGGCCCGGTCGCTCGGGTTCGCGTGGCGCGCAACGTCGCCAAGAGTTGCGACATGTCATGCCCATCGATCGGGCCGACATATGTAAAGCCCAGCTCCTCGAACAAGGTGCCACCACCGGGCATGCCGGTCACCAAGGCCCGCGCCCGCCGCGCGCCATCGCGCAATGGGCCGGGCAAAGCCATCTCGAGCCCTGCGGTCATCCCGCGGATTGCAGCAATCGGAGTCAAACCCGACAATCCGTTCAGATATTTGTTCAGCGCCCCCACAGGCGGCGCGATGCTCATGTCGTTGTCGTTCAGAATAACGAACAACCGCTTTCCCAGATGACCCGCCGCATTCATCGCCTCATAGGCCATGCCGGCTGTGATGGCCCCGTCACCAATCACGGCAACGGCATCCCCGGTCGGCTGCCCCATGTCGCGCCCGACAACAAAACCCAAGGCAGCCGAGATGCTCGTGCTGGAATGTGCGGCACCAAAGGGGTCATATTCACTTTCCGACCGTTTGGTAAAGCCCGACACACCCCCGCCCTGACGCAGGCTGCGCATCCGCTCACGCCGCCCGGTCAATATCTTGTGCGGATAGCATTGGTGGCCGACATCCCAGATCAGCTTGTCAACCGGCGTGTTGAACACGGCATGAATGGCCACCGTCAACTCGACCACGCCCAGCGACGATCCCAGATGGCCGCCGGTCTGGGATACGACGTCGATGACCTCACCACGCAACTCGTCAGCCAACAGGGTCAGCTCAGCATCCGTCATCGTCTTCAGATCGGCGGGAGAGTGCACCTTGTCCAGCAGCGGGGTCTGTCGTGTCATGGCTTTGCCTTTTGGGTGTCTTTGATGAAAAAAGGTGCCGGGTGTGTCAGACACTCGGCACCAGGTTCCTGTCGCCAACAGGAAGGGAACCGGGCTATGAAATGTGCCCAGGCCCGGGCCGGCATTGGCCCGAACATCATTTCGGTCTGGGCAAGGTCAATCGCCCAGACCGTCAGCCTTTACACGACCTCGATCTGGGTCGCGATTTCCATAGACGCATAGGGTGAGGGCGCTTGCTTGCTTTGCTCTGGCAGCAGCAGGGATACGCCCCAGACCGCCAGCAACAATCCGGCAATCACAGCCAGAACCATAGCTGCCACAAACGCACCCCACACCATCTGACCCAATCCCCAGGTCCGCAGGCGGATCACTTCGCTTTGATCGTTTATGTAGTGATGATCAGACATGACCTCTCCTCCTCAGTTCAGCGGCGCATAGCCGTGATCCTGTGCCCAGACATACCAGTTGTCCACCACAGTCCCGGTCAACAAGATTCCGATACCACCCGTAATCGGCACCAACACGGCAAACCACCAGGCCCAGCGGTGAATGCCTTCCATGGTGGCGTTAAACCCCATGGTCCAGCGCCAGAACAAGGCAGCCCGCTCCGAAGCCGTACCACGATCAACGATCTGCTCCAACTCGCGATCGCCGCCCAGTCGCGTGACGCTCAGAATCGTCGCGCCATGCATGGCGAACAACAGGGCAGAGCCATACAGAAAGACGATCGAAAGCGCATGGAAGGGGTTATAGAACAGGTTGCCATAAGTCAGGCTGAACAGGTTGGTCCAATCAAGGTGCGGGAAAATGCCGTAAGGAACAGCCTCGGACCATTTTCCCATCAGCACGGGCCGGATCAGCCCCAGCACCATCACCAGCCACAAGGCGGCCGCAAAAGCCCAGGATATGTGCTTTCCCATTCCAAGGGCCTCTGCCCGCAGATAGGTCCGCAACCACCAAGTCCATAGCGATATCAGAAAGAAAAAGCCGGCAACCAGAAACAGTCCGCCCTTGTCCATCGGCGGGATGGACAGCCCATATTCCGGGGCCGGCGGTTCCAGCGACATCCATAGCAGATCCCGCACGAACACGGCCGGATTGTAACCTGCCAGATGCCAGAACCACAGCCCGACGATGATGAACCAGATCGCGCCGCAAGCCAGACTGATGACCCCGAACGTGCCCAGATAGATCGGACCCAGCTGTGCATTGCCGAACCAGCCGGCCAGCCTGGAATAGCTGGCACTTTTGGTACGGTTGCCGACCTCGACATCCTCGACCATGCCCATTTCAGGCGTGGCAGCGACCTGAAACTGGGTAAAGATATTCTGATACTCAGCCATTTATGCCTCCATGAACATTGGCAAATATCGGCAGGTTCAACCACCAGTTCCACCAGTCAACCCACTGGTCAAACCAGATCGTGCCCGAGATGACGATGCAAACGGCACTCCAGAACCCCGCATTCAAGGCCAGCAAAAGGCCCAGACGGTGAATCCCCAGGGTGCCGACCGAATAGCCGATCAGATCGCGAAAGAATGTATCTTCGTGATCGGGGGTCTTCATCACCTTGCCTTTGCCGGGATTGGCCGCTGACAGGATCAGGCCACCATGCAGCGACAGGGCCAGCGCATTGGTGAAGAAGAAGGTCACGGCGACCATATGCGCCGGATTGTAGTGAAAGTTTCCATAGGTGTACCCGGTATTGGACACCCAATCGAGATGGCTGAAGATGCCGTAAGGAAAGGCATAGCCCCAGGCCCCCATCAGGATCGGCCGGATCACCACCAGTGTGACATAGGCAAAGATCGCCACACCAAAGGCAAACGGCACATGCAGCCCGATGCCAAGTTTGCGGCAAATCTCAACTTCGCGCAAAGCCCAACTGATAAAGGCACCCACGGCGCAAACCGTTATGATCTGCCACAACCCGCCTTGCATCAGGGGCGCAAAGCCCAGTCCCAAGGCGATATCCGGCGGATCGATCGAGATAAGCCAAGGGTTCCATGTCGAACCCATGGCAGCACCGTAAAAGATCAGCAGGGTGCCAAGTGTCGCAAAGAACACCGTCGTCACACCAAACACGCCGACATAGAACGGTCCGACCCAAAAGTCGAACAGGTTCCCTCCGATAAGCGTACCTCCCGGCACGCGATACTTTCGTTCGAAGCTGAGCAGTGCCATACTTCCCTCTCCGCAATATGGACGTGTCATCCGTAAGTCGCCTGGGGCGCGCGCGGCGGGACCGTCAGATTTTCTTTGTCAGGGATGAAGTGGTGCGGCCGCGCCATGGCCGCCCGCACCAATGGGTAAGACGTTTCAGGGCGCCGGCGCCACAGCGACAGGCGCATAGTTATACTTGGCACCTGCAATCTCGAACCAGTTGTAGTTCGGGTTCGACAGCAGGACGAGATGGATCATCGCGGCCAGCAGGAAAAGGAACACGCCCTGCGCCACAAAGACACGGCGGGGATCGAAGATCAGCCAGATTTTGTAAAACTTGCTCATGTCTCTTTCCCCCTCAGAACCACGGACGCCAGAAGTACACCGCCACGTGCGCAACAACTGCAATAGTGACGAACAGGTAAAGCCCGCTCATATAGACCGAGTGCAGCTCTTGCGCTTGCTGGTCGGTAAGACCTGTAAAGGACAGGTCGGATTTATCAGCCATAGGATCCTCCGGATATTCGTGCTGACGCCGCATTCCCTGCGGCCGGGCCACGGTGGGCGGAATGCCCCTCCGATGTTTCACCCCGTCGTTGGACGAAGGCGAATTGCGTAGCGCGCGCCGGCTATCCGTTCAGATGAACGGGAATAGCATCAGCCGCGGAAGATCATCGGCGTGACCGCCTGTGCATCCTTCCAGGCCCGCGCCGCCGGGTTCAACCGTGGCAGCTTGGCGTGGCGAATGGCTTGATATGTCCAGCCGATCAGATGCGGGCCGATGGCCAGACACAGGATCAACACGAAGTAAACGCTGAACTCGACTCGCGGCACGCGCTTGACGTGATGCAAGTCACCGTTGACTGTAAAGTCGCTCATCCTCTTTCCCCCTCTATTGCCGACATGTCAGAGCTTTGCAAAGTGCCTGCACCCGGCAAAGCTTCGACGGTTTCCCTCACGACGCGTTCAGCACCCGAATCCAGTGCCGCCTTTTCTGCGGCATCACGCAAAGCGCGCGCTGCCGATATTCGTGTCAGGATCGGATGCGTATTCACGATCCGGTCCAAAGCAGCCTGCGCATCGACATCCCATGGGAAGTCGCGGCGAAGTGTGGTTGGTGTTGCCGCCGCCGAGTCCATCTCGGTCCCCAGCGGCAAGATATGGAACAACGCATCAAACAGGCTGTTGCACACCTCTTGCAGAACCCAGACGGCACCCGAATATCCCATCATCGGCGTGCCGACCGCCCTGCGGATCGCGGCACCTGGAAAGGATGCGGGAATAAAGCTTGGCGCGGGTCCAAAACCACCCTTCAGTTCCGCCAGATACATCTTCTCATTGATCGACCCCATCACGACCAGCGGCCTGTGTTGCTTCAGCAACCCGCGCACGGCCTCGTTATTGGTCTTCTTTCCCGGAACCCGCGCGATGGCAAAGGCGCAGGGCAAACCCAGATCGCTTTCCAGATAGTGCCGGATGCCTCTTGCATAGGTCTCGGTCGCGACAATCCCGAACGAGGCTGTCGCGAAGAAATCCTGCGTCACAGATCGCCACAGGTCCCAGACCGGCTTCAAGGTCGAGTGCTTTTCGCGTTCGATGAAAGGTTCCGGGTCAAGCCCCAACAACTCGCCAAGCTTGCGCAGAAAGGCTGTCGTGCTCTCCACTCCAAAGGGTGCCTGCAGATATGGCTTGCCCAAAAGTTCCGCCAGCCCCCGGCCAAATTCGCGGTACATGACGATGTTGACGTCGGCATTCACCAGATTGCGCATTTCGGCGACATGGGCACCCAAAGGCATCACCATGTTGACCACTGCCCCGATCCCCTCGACAAGCCGCCTTATCTCATGCAGATCGGACGCCATGTTAAACACGCCATACATCGGCCCAAGGATGTTGACGCGCGGCTTGTCGCCCTCCAGCCTCTTCGTCTCCGGCGGCATCCGCCCCTTGGTCTGGCCAAACTCGGTGAATATCCAGGTCATCGCCCGGTCCGCCGTCTGCCACTGATCCTCGTCGATTGTGCGGGGCAGAAAGCGTTGAATATTTGTGCCCATCGGCGTGACGCCACCGCCGATCATCTCGGCAATAGAGCCTGTCACGACCACCGCCGGCAATGCCGGGTCCAGCGTCTTCCACGCCCGCCGCATCGCACCCTCGGTGCCATCGCGACCCAGTTCTTCTTCACCAAGCCCGGTCACCACGATCGGCAATTCATGGGGCGGCAAGGCATCTGTATAATGCAGCACCGATGTCACCGGCAGGTTTTCGCAACCCACGGGGCCGTCGATGACCACCTGCAGTCCCTTGACAGCACAAAAGGCGTAAACCGCGCCCCAATAGCCGCCCGCGCGGTCATGGTCCTGGATCAGCATCCACGGCCCTCCCGGCTTTCATTTTGGTCTAAGTATTCACCTTGCTGCGCACCGCGTGTGTAGAGGCGTTGTAGAGGGAATGTAGAGACGATGTAGGTCATATCATCTCCTCCGCTTTTGCAGCCTTGGCCGCCTTGTCCAACTTCTTTTGATGCGCCGCACGGAAGTCTGGCCGCAGGTTCGGCGCACCCTCCCATATTCCCGCCGTGTCACCCGTTCCGATGCCCTCAAAGAAGGCTTTCATCCCCTCCATACGTGCGCGCCCGCCAATCGCCGCATTCACGACCTGCCCCAAGGATCCAGCCCCCGCAGGCCCCATCAAGGGCCGCGCCGAGATTAGGTTGGTGAAGTAAAGTGCTGGAATCGCTAACTCTTTTGCCTTTTGCACCAACGGGGTTGTGCCCACCGCAAGGTCGGGGCGGATCGCCATCATGGCGGAACAATCGTCTTCCAGGCTGGCCCGGAACTTCACCCTGACGCCCTTTGCTTCCAACCACTCCAGATCGGGCGCAGACCATGGCGTTTTTGGGCAGGCCGTGCCGACATAGGGCACATTCGCGCCGCTTTCGATCAACAACCGCGCAACCAGCAACTCCGAACCTTCATAGCCCGACAATGTGATCGTCCCCTTGATCGGATGGGCGGAAAGCGCGCCCTTGATCGCGGGCAAGAAAGCATTCTGCGCGGCAGAAACTCGTGCTGGATCAACACCATAAGCATTGCCGATCGCGGCGAGCCAGGCTGCGGTCCCTTCCAGCCCGACCGGGGCTGAACCGACGATCTTGCGCCCCGCTGCCTGAAACTCGCGCACTGCCGCAGTGTAAAAGGGATGAATCGCCGCCACCACATCGCAGTCCAGCGCCGCATACAATTCGCGCCACTCCCGGCACGGCACGACTGGCCCGGCCGCAAGCCCCAAGGGTGCCAGCATCGCGCCCAACATCATCGGATCAGCCGGGAACATCTCACCCAACAGCGCAACCGCAGGACGATCGCTGCGCCCTGAAGCCGGCGCCTGCACCGGCCCAGCCTCGATCTCGGCCCGCGCATATTTCAGCATCGCGCCGGCCAGTACATCCTTTGCCTCGGCGTGGGTTGGAATACCAAAGCCAGGAACATCAATTCCGACAATCCGTACGCCATTGATTTCGCTGGGCAAAAGTTTCAGTGGCACACCTGACGCCGTAGGCACGCACAGGTTGGTGACGACAATCGCATCATTTCGTGCCGGGTCAGCCAATTCGTGAACCGCGTCACGGATGTCCTCGAACAACTTGCCCGTGACCAGGGATTCCGAGTTGAACGGCACATAGCCGACCGAGCGGCGCGCCCCATAGAAATGGGATACAAAGGTCAAACCATAGACACAACAGGCCGAGCCAGACAGAACCGTGGCCACCCGCCGCATCCGCAAGCCCACCCGCAGCGAGCCAAAAGCCGGGCACATGCTTTGTGGTTTATCATGCGGCCCCTGAGGATAGTCGCGCGCATATTGATCCAGCAGTTCCGAATTGCCGGCCGCCCGCGCTGCAGCCTCCATCGTAGCGGCCCCAGCATGACAGCCCATCCCATCGACCGGCTCTGCTGACACAGGCTCGGGCAAATCCATGCCCTGAAGCTGCGTCAGGGGCACATTCTGGGCGTTGCCATATCCAACTTCGCTCATTTCGCAACCTTTGCGGCCAGGAGTCTCAATGCCGCTTCCAGTTTTGCCAGAGTTTCCAGATCAAACATTGTCGTAAACCACTTCGAGGGATTTCTTCAGCACAGCATTCTTGCCGCGCATATCCGCGTCTGTTGCGGGGGTCAGCACAAAGTCGGCACCGGTTGCCTCGGCTGAGAAAAGGTTCAGCAAGCCATCCTGCGACAGCGGGGCCGGACGCACCGGCGGGGCTATCGCAACTGCATCTGCCAACTGGGCAAACATCGGGCCCCATTGGCTTTCATAGCTGCCAACTATCTGATAATTAGCGCTTTTCTTGCGTAGATCATCGTCCTGCGGAATGGCGGCCAGCACGGGAATTCCAACCTTGTCGGCAAAGGCCGCAGCTTCGCCACTGCCGTCATCCTTGTTGATCACCAGCCCTGCGATCCCTACATTGCCACCCAGCCTGCGGAAATACTCGACTGCGGAGCATACATTGTTGGCCACATAGAGACTTTGCAGATCGTTCGAGGCAACGAGGATCACCTTTTGCGCCATGTCACGTGCAATCGGCAGGCCAAATCCGCCACAAACCACGTCGCCAAGGAAGTCCAGAAGGACATAGTCGAAATCCCAGTCATGGAAGCCCAGCTTCTCAAGCAGTTCAAAACCATGGATAATCCCGCGACCGCCGCAGCCGCGACCAACCTCGGGGCCGCCGAGTTCCATCGCAAAGACACCGCCGCGCTTGAAACAGACGTCGCCGATCTTTACCTCCTCGCCAGCCAACTTCTTGCGGGTTGAGGTTTCGATGATCGTTGGACAGGCCTTGCCGCCAAACAACAGGCTGGTTGTATCAGATTTCGGGTCACAGCCGATCAGCAGGACGCGCTTGCCCATCTCAGCCATCATGTGGCTCAGATTGGCCAGGGTGAAGCTTTTCCCAATCCCGCCCTTGCCATAGATCGCGATGATCTGGGTTTTCTTGGTAGGCTCGCCCTGGGGAATCTCAAGCGTCGGCTCCTCATGCGCCTCGTCACGCAGGCGAGCGTCGAAATCTTTGAGGTTCGGGATGTCGAGTGTCATGCGTGATCCTTCCAGTCGAGTATCATCTTGAAGCAGTCAGGGTTGGTGAATGCCGCTTCATAAGCCGCTGTGGCGTCGCGCGCGGGCCTTGTATGCGTGATCAACCCATCCAAGGAAAGCACACCAGATTCAACAAGTTGCCTTGTCGCGTTCATATCGTCAGCCGCCCATTCTGCGGCGATGCGCAGTCGGGCTTCCTTCATGAAGGCGGGTGGGAAGTTGAAGGAGATCGGCGCGGTATAAAAGCCCGCCAACACGATCTCACCACCTTTGGCGATGCGGCCGATCAAGGTGTTCAACAGATCCGGTGCACCAGATGCGTCATAGATCGCCTTGTAATCTCGACGGCTGTCATTTTCAGGCAGCACGACCTCATACCCCTGCGCCCCGCCATGCCGGGCTGGATTCGTCTCCCAGACCGTCGGCGCGGGTGCGCCTGCTGCAACAGTCAATCGCGCCAGCAGACGACCCAAAACCCCGTGTCCGACAATCAAGTCCGGCAAGGCCCGATCAAAGCCAGCCAAAGCGTGCCGCGCTGTCGCCGCCAGTGCCAGCAGAGCACCCCTCGGGCCAAAGCCTGCATCCATACGTGTGACACGACTGCCGGCGGTGACAAGCATGCCAGACGCCGCACCAAATAGTCCCCGTACTGGACCATCGTCTGTCGCTTCAAAACAGTTGGCACCCGGCACGAAAACATGATCGCCTGCAGAAAGGCCAGAGTCGGGGCCAGCCTCTACAACTTCACCGGCAGCCTCATAGCCTGGGACAAGGGGATAACCCATTCCGGGAAACGGCGGCATTGTTCCAGTCCAGAACAGCTTCTCCGTGCCCGTCGATATGCCGGAATGCGCGACCTTGACGACGACATCAGCCGCACCCGGCTTGATCAACGATACCTGACCCAATGAAAGGCTTTTCGGCCCGTTCAAGATGACTGCATGCGTTATCACGATCTCTCCCCTTGGCCGCTTCGATGAATCATTCGCAGGATTTCATTAACGGCTGTTTCACAACTGTCATTCTAGACTTACAGACAAAGCTGTCAAACAAAATAGACACTCAGTGGGAATCTCTTTATGCACTCGGCGTTTCGGCGGTGACGACGGACGTTACAAAAGTCCTGAAACCGCTTTTAAAACATATATTTACATAGCCTGTTTGGGCAAGAAGACTGCCAATCTCATCAGCCGACCTGGTGCGACCAGTTTGCATCGCCATCGTGTAAACTGCAAAGTACACATCGGTTGCCCGATCAGGCCTGACACCGCCCGACATCGGCTCTGAGATGATCAGGCGACCTCTCGGCGGCAGCGCTTTTCTGACGGATGTCAAAAGTTGGGCTACGGTCGAATCATTATGGTCGTACAGCACGCGGACAAGGCTGATAGCATCCGCCCCCAGCGGCAACGGGTCGTCGCGGAAACTGCCAGGATGCAATGTAACCCGCCCAGACAACCCGGCATTGGTCAACCTGGCCTGAGCGCCCTGCAAGACCACAGGCAAATCGAACAGGTCCAATGCCAGATTGGGATGCGCGGCACCGACTGCGGCCAGAAACGCCCCGGTCCCACCACCGACATCCAGCAAGCGCTTTGTGCTGGCCATGTTGACCAATCGCAGGGTGTCTTCGGCAACCAGCACCTGACTTTCTGCCATCAGATTGGAGTAGGTGGCCGTGACGGTCGCGTCGCGCGAGGCGTCAGCCCCATAGACATAGGGCCAAAAGCGCGACAATTCTGTTTCCTGTCCACCGCGCAGGAAAGCCACTGGGTCGGCCAGATCTGCATATAGCGCCTTGTGATGCTTGATCATCGCTTCCAGGCCCGGAACACCCAACAGCGAGCCACCGCGCAGGGTCAAACCAAAGCTGCCATTACGCTGCCGCTTGAGTAGACCCAGCCCAGCCCCAGCTTGGAGCAGAACTTGCATCCTTTCGGGGGGTACACCGCTCATGCCCGAGATTTGGCGCACGGGCAGCGGCTGTTCATACAGCAAATGCAGGATCCGCAACTCGACCAGCGCCATCAACACCTGAGCATTCACAAAACCTGCAACCAGATCGAATAAGGCATGGCCTTGTGCCCTTGCAATGTGACGCAACCCCGGAACGCGTGCCGCAAAAGCCTGAAATCCACGCGACGCAGCCAATCGCACCAGCCAGTTACGTGGATTCATCCTGACTTCAGGCAAGGCAACCATTCTAACGCCGCGACTCGGCCTGATGCAAAGAAGGGGCGACCGGGGTCATGCGCTCAGCATATCGGCGAACCATGTCCGCCAGCATCGCCTCACCGGGGCAAGATGGGATCGAGGCGATTGCACCACCCAAGATATCCTTCAATCGCCGGATCGCACCCTGAACGCCCAAAGTGCTGACGGCATTCGGGCGGTCATGGGCGGCATCCTGCCCTGCAGGCTTGCCCAAGGTTTCGGAATCGTAAAGGGCATCGCGCAGGTCATCCGCAACTTGAAAGGCCTCGCCAATCCGCGCACCCAGTTCTTCCCAAGGCTCGGCGTCTTGCCCGGCTGCGATGGCCCCCATTTGGGTTGCCGCAATGAAAAGTGCCCCAGTCTTTGCGCGATGATAGGCAGAAAGATTGACCTGCGCCTCGCTCTCCCATCCCTGACCCGCGCAGATGCCATGCGGCATACCGGTGCGTTGAGACAGGACACGGATCATCTTCAACGCGCGCGCAGCATCCTTGTCGGCAGCCTCGGCCAACACGTCAAAGGCCAGAACAATCAGGCTATCACCCGTCAAGACAGCCAAAGGCTGGGAATAGGCGCAATGAACCGTCGCCTTGCCACGCCGGGTGTCGGCATTATCAAAACAGGGCAGATCGTCATGTACTAGGCTGGCACAATGGATCAACTCCAGTGCAACAGCGCCTGCGTCGGACAACTTGGGCCGATCATCCCCGCAGGCCATCGCAACGGACAATAATATCGTCGGCCTGATCCGCGCACCGCCCGGGGTGACCGCATAATGCAGGGCCGAAGCCAGTTTCTTGGGCGCGTCGGCCCCGCCCATCGCCCGCTCCAACACCAAAGCCGTGGCCGCATCCAGTCTCGCCGTGATGGACATGCCGTCTCCTCTGCATCTGCAATCACATCGATCTGTCATCTCGAGCTGACAGCTTTCTGTAAATCATACTGGACAGTTTCAATCCGCGAGTCAACAATCAGCCATGAGAAACGAACAAGATGTCCCAAGGGTCGCGGTGATTGGTGCAGGCATTGGTGGCCTCTGCGCGGCGATCAGACTCGCCGTGGCCGGGATGTCGGTGACCTTGGTCGAGGCACAGGAGCAGCCGGGCGGCAAGATGCGGACAGTGCCCAGTGCTGCGGGCCCGGTAGACGCTGGCCCGACGGTCCTGACGCTAAGACAGGTGTTTGACGACCTGTTTCAAGCAGCAGGCGAGCGGCTTGATGATCATGTGACGTTGATTTCACAACCTATTCTTGCGCGCCATTGGTGGATGGACGGCAGTCGACTGGACCTTTTCTCCGACCCAGAGGCAAGCGCCGCTGCCATCTGCACCTTTGCCGGACGGAAAGCAGAGGACGAATTCGTGCGTTTCAACAGGCTCACATCCAGGATGTACAACGCCTTTGAGGCACCGATGATGTGCGCTGCACAACCGAACAAGCCGGGCATTTTGCTGAATGTCTTGCGCAATCCCGTTGTCTGGCGCTCGCTTTTGCCGCACCAGACCTTGGCCAGTCAGATGACACAAAGTTTCACCGATCCGCGCCTTCGCCAGTTGTTCGGGCGATTTGCGACCTATGTTGGTGGGATGCCGCATCTGTCGCCCGCGGTCCTGGCGCTGATCTGGCAGGCCGAGGCGCGGGGTGTTTGGGCGAT
>JBAXXO010000021.1:0-20312 GCA_037127855.1 Alphaproteobacteria bacterium | reverse complement strand
CCGACCCGCTCGCCCAGCAGGGTCCAGAAGAACCCGCAGATCAGCGCACCGACAAGCGGTGCCAATAGGATGATCGTTACCATGGGTCAGCCCTTCATCACACTGGCGTCTTCGACCTCGATGGTGCCGCGCGTGCGGAAGAACACCACCAGGATCGCCAGACCAATCGCCGCCTCGGCCGCGGCCACGGTCAGGATGAACATGGTGAAGACCTGCCCCACCAGATCTCCCGACATCGAGGAAAAGGCCACGAAGTTGATATTGACCGCCAGCAACATCAACTCGATCGACATCAGGATGACGATGACATTCTTGCGGTTCAGAAAGATGCCAAAGATCCCGATGACGAACAACGCCGCCGCCACGATCAGGTAATGTTCCAGTCCGATCATCGTAATCCCTCCGGGTCTTGGCCCGTTTCATTCCGCAGACTGCGCAGGCTTTGCGCAGCCGTGTTCATGGTCCGGCGTTACATGGTTTCCGGATAGTAAAGCTGACAGCCGCAATCCGAGCGTTTGCCCTTTTCGGACCATTTGGGCGGCAGGCTGCCGGGGATCGGCGCGAAGCCCTGGGCCTTGGCGGTTGCAGTGAACAAAGCCTCGTTCGCAAGTTTGTTCTGCTTGCTGAGCGTCTCGACAAATGCAAACAGGTCACCCTGTGGCGGCAAGCCTTTGGAACTGTCGGTCAACAGGTATTCGGCCTTTAATTGCACGACCTTGCGCGTGGCGCAGTTCACCAGGGTAAAGCGTTCCTTGGTGCCGGTCGCGTCGGTATCCTCGGTGGCAAAGCCGACATAACCCGCCCCCTCATTGGTGGCCGGGTGTTCGATATGGGTGCCAAAGGAATTCTTGGCCTGCGACCCGCAAGCCTTGAGTTGCTTGACCACTTGTGTTTCGGGAAAGGCGGCGCTTGCGGTCATACAGGCGATCAAGGCCGTAATGAGTGTCCTGTTCAGCATTTTCATACCTTCCTTGGTTCAGTGCATTGCAAGAGACGCGGCCGAGTCACAACCCCTGCCCCGGTTTGACATCCACCAGTTCCATCGCCTTGGCCGGGTCGCGCCACATCTGGTGCAGCACGTTCTGGCGCTTGATGTCACGGCGGTGGCGCAGGGTCAGGACGATCGCCCCGATCATGGCCACCAGCAGGATCAGACCAGACAGTTGGAACAACAGCAGGTATTTGTCATAGATCAGCAGTCCCAAGGCACGGGTGTTCTCAATCTTGGTGGGGTCCGGAATTACGGCAGCGCGCAGGCCCATGGCACCATCGGCCTGCACCCATGCGCCCACGCCCAAGGCCAGTTGCATGATGATGACAACGGCCACCAACATCCCCAAAGGCATGTATTTCGCCATCTCACCCTTCAATTCGGCAAAGTCGATGTCCAGCATCATGACAACGAACAGAAACAGAACTGCGACAGCGCCAACATAGACGATGATCAGCAGCATGGCGACAAACTCGGCCCCCAGCAGCACGAACAACCCCGCCGACGACAGAAAGGCAAGGATCAGCCACAGAACCGAATGCACGGGGTTTCGGCTGAGAGTCAGCATCAAAGCAGCGGTCACGGTGACGGTGGAAAATGCATAAAAGGCCAGATCAGCGACGGTCATGCCGGAGTCTCCTCGGTTTCAGCAAACAGGCCCCTGGCGATCTCGAGGGCCTTTTGCGTGGCGGGCAGACCGCCGAACATCGACATTTGCCAGATCACTTCCACAATCTCGCGTTTGGTGGCACCGGCGGTAAGGGCATTCTGGATCGTCAGACGCAACTGTGGTTCCCCCACCGGTCCCAGCACCGTCACAGCGGCGAGCGTGACCAGAAAACGGGTGCGGGCGTCCAGACCCTCGGGGTTGAAGGTCTTGCCAAAGAACAGGTCGAGCATGTCTTTCGGCATGGCCGGGAACAGCGATTCGAACGCCTTGGGGTCGCCGAACGAGGGTGCGAAAGCCTTGGCCATGTCCTGGCCCTGCTGCATCATCTTGGCGAACATGCTGGCGAAGTCTTCGCTCATCTGTAGGGCGCATCCAGTTCGAGGTTGCGGGCAATCTCGGCCTCCCAGCGGGCGCCGTTGTCCAGCAGTTTGGCCTTGTCGTAAAACAGTTCTTCGCGGGTTTCGGTGGCGAATTCGAAATTCGGCCCCTCGACGATGGCATCGACCGGGCAAGCCTCCTGGCAAAAGCCGCAATAGATGCATTTCGTCATGTCGATGTCATAGCGCGTGGTGCGGCGGCTGCCGTCGTCACGCGGCTCGGCGTCGATGGTGATGGCTTGAGCGGGGCAGATCGCCTCGCACAGTTTGCAGGCAATGCAGCGTTCCTCGCCATTGGCATAACGGCGCAGCGCGTGTTCGCCGCGAAAGCGCGGTGACAGCGGGCCCTTTTCATGCGGATAGTTCAGCGTGGCCTTCGGGGCAAAGAAATACTTCATTCCAAGCGCAAAGCCCTTGATGAAATCGCGCAGCAGGAAATAGTAGACCGCCCGCCCGTAATCCGTGGTCTGTACCGGTCCCATCCAATCAGCCTCCCATCGTCCAGCGGGCCCAGAAATGGCCAAGAACTTCAAACTTGGCGAGGAAGGCCACCAAGACCACCCAAGCCAGCGACATCGGCAAGAACACCTTCCAGCCGATCCGCATCAACTGGTCATAGCGGTAGCGTGGCACGATCGCCTTGACCATGGCGAACAGAAAGAAGAAGAACGCCATCTTGCCGATCATCCACAGCACACCATCGGGCAGACCCGGGATGGGCGACAACCAGCCGCCAAAGAACAGCAAGCTGATCAGCGCGCACATCAGGAAGATGGCTATGTATTCGCCGGCCATGAACAACAGATAGGGCGTCGAGGAATACTCCACCATGAACCCCGCCACCAGTTCGGACTCCGCCTCGGGCAGGTCAAAGGGCGGGCGATTGGTTTCTGCCAGGGCGCTGATAAAGAACAGCACCACCATCGGCAAATGCGGCAGCCAGTACCAGCCCAGCAGGCCCCAACCGGTGTCTTGCGCCGCGACGATGTGGCCAAAGCTCATCGAGCCGGTCGACAGAATGATGCCGATGATGATCAGGCCCAGCGACACCTCATAGGAAATCATCTGTGCGGCGGACCGCAACGACCCCAGAAACGGGTATTTCGAGTTCGAGGCCCAGCCCCCCATGATCACGCCGTAAACCTCAAGCGATGACATGGCAAAGACAAACAGGATGGCGACGTTGATGTCGGCCAGAATCCAGCCGGCGTTGAACGGGATCACAGCCCAGGCCAGAATCGCCAGCACGAAAGACAACATCGGGGCCAAAAAGAACACGACACGGTCGGCGCCTGCAGGAACGATGATTTCCTTGACCACATATTTCAACGCATCGGCCACGGTTTGCAACAGGCCCCAGGGCCCCACCACGTTGGGGCCGCGCCGCATCTGCACAGCCGCCCAGATCTTGCGGTCGCCATAGACCAAAAACAGCAGGCTGATCATCACGAAGCCCACGACAAGCAGGCTTTGCAGCAACATCAGCACTGCCGTCCCCAGCCCGGTCTGAAAGAAGTCAACCATTCTTCGCCCTCATGCCCCCGAGCTAAACCGTTGGAATTCCTAGTGAGCCGCAGTTTCGCACCGTGACCTCGGCGTCAATCGTACGCAGTCCATTCGGCAAAGTCGCCGAAATGGTGTAAACCGCATCTCCGCGCCAAGTGCCACCGCTTTCCGCGATGTTCGTCCGCAAATGGCGCGCAAACCCAAAGCCGCGGATCAGCGCATACTGCGCCGCAGCACATTCGGCGTAGTTCACCACATCCTGCCGGTTGCGCGCCCCAGTCATGGCCACCCTGAACTGCACCAGATCGCCTTGCAGCAAGGTAGTTTCGATCCCCTTGTAGACCGGTTTGAAATTCGGGTCGTCCAACATGGCAATCGGATCCGGCTTTTCCGGCGCCTGCGTTGCGCAGGCGGTCAGAACCGCCAAAGCGGTCGTCAGGCCCAGGCAAGACAAGCGCCGGTTCATCATTCGGCGGCCAGTTTCATCTTGGCGCGGTCGGCTTCCAGTGCGGCCAACTCGCCCATGACCTTGGACGCGCGGGCAATTGGGTTGGTCAGATAAAATCCCTTGAATACGTTGCGGAAACTGGCTTGACCCATCTCGCTGACCGCCAAAGGCTGCCATTCATTCCCGGCCACAGCGTCCAATGCGCCCAGATGCGGGTGGGCGGCAAAGATTTGCGCCCTCAGCATGTTCAACGAATCCCACGGCAGGGTTGCGCCCAACTCCGCTGACAAGGCACGCAGGATGGCCCAGTTTTCCTTGGCCTCACCCGGCGCAAAGCCGGCACGCAGCGCCATCTGCGGGCGGCCTTCGGTATTGACGAAAAGGCCGTCCTCTTCGGTGTAGGCAGCGGCTGGAAATATGATGTCGGCCCGATTAGCGCCCCGGTCACCATGGCTGCCTTGATAGATCACGAAAGGACCTGCCGCAATGTCAACCTCGTCAGCGCCAAGGTTGAAGATAACTTCTGCCCCCTCGGTTGCAGCCGCCAACCCACCCTCGGTCACCGCCCCCACATCCATCGCGCCGACACGGGACGCGGCGGTGTGCAAGACCAGCAGCTTGGAATTGGAGTTTTCGGCAAGCTGCATGGCATGGGCGAGAACCGCAGCGCCATCGGCCTCATTGATCGCACCTTGGCCAACGATGACCAATGTCGGTTTGGCCTTGGTTTCATCGCTGATCTGCATCGACGACAACCGCTCAAGTGCTGCACGGTCGAAGCCCACATGCGCATAGTCATAGGTCAGATCGACCGCCTCGCCCACCAGACCGATCTGCGCACCCTTGGTCCAGGCCTTGCGGATGCGGGCGTTCAGCACCGGGCTTTCAACACGTGGGTTGCATCCGATCAACTGGATCATGCCGGCAGTGTCGATATCCTCGATCCGCGCGGTGCCAACATAGGCCGAGCGGTTGCCGATGGGCAGCTTTGCGCCATCGGTGCGGGATTCGACCTTGCCGCCCAAGGCCTCGATCAGGGTTTTCAGACTGTAGATCGCTTCGACGGGTGCCAGATCGCCCACCAGTGCCGCAATCTTGCGGCCGGTCAGGGCGGCGGCGGCGGCGACCAGTGCTTCGCCCCACCCCGCCTTGCGCAGTTTGCCATTCTCACGGATATATGGGGTGTCCAGTCGCTGGCGGCGCAGACCGTCCCAGATGAAACGGGTCTTGTCGGAAATCCATTCCTCGTTCACGCCATCATGGTTGCGGGGCAGGATGCGCATCACTTCGCGTCCCTTGGTGTCGATGCGGATATTGGCACCCAAAGCGTCCATGACGTCGATGGATTCGGTCTTGGACAATTCCCAAGGTCGGGCGGTAAATGCGTAGGGTTTTGAGGTCAGGGCGCCCACCGGGCAAAGATCAATGATGTTGCCCTGCAGGTTGCTGTCCAGCGTGGCGTTCAGATAGGTGGTGATTTCGGCATCCTCGCCACGCCCGGTCTGACCCATCTGCAAAATGCCCGCAACCTCGGACGTAAAGCGCACACAGCGGGTGCAAGAGATGCAGCGAGTCATCTTTGTCGCCACCAAAGGCCCCAGGTTCAGATCTTCAGAAGCGCGCTTGGGTTCGCGGTAGCGGCTGAAATCGACGCCGAAGGCCACGGCCTGATCCTGAAGATCGCACTCGCCGCCCTGATCGCAAATCGGGCAATCCAGCGGGTGGTTGATCAGCAAGAACTCCATCACACCCTCGCGGGCCTTTTTCACCATGGGCGTGTTGGTTTTCACCACGGCAGGCTCGCCATTGGGGCCGCCACGCAGATCGCGGACCTGCATCGCGCAGCTGGCCGCAGGTTTCGGCGGACCGCCGACAACCTCGACAAGACACATCCGGCAGTTGCCGGCAATCGTCAGGCGTTCATGATAGCAAAAGCGCGGAATTTCCACACCGGCGACTTCGGCGGCCTGAATGATCGTCATCGCGGGGTCCACCTCGACCAAGATCCCGTCAATCAACAGTTTTTTCAGGTCAGCCATGTGCCGTATCCTTCCGATATTTCCGCCGGAAAACTGCCCTGAGCCAGGCCATAAGCCCAGCCTCGGGCACTTGCAGCGGTGTTTCCGATTTATCCGCGATGAAGGCAACGCCTTTCATGCGATCTTCGATGTCGCGCATCATATATTTTGGATCGTATCCGCCGTGACACATGATCTTTCTCCATTTCAACCCGGGGCCGCAGCGTGGGTTTTCCAAAGCCCTGCCCTTTGCAACCACGCCCAGCCGAAGGCCATCTCGTCCGGTCCTCGATCACGCAGCAGCGTCAGGCGTTGCAGCCCCTCGTCCAAGGTCGGGCGGTGGCCTCGCGGCACCCACCACATCACAAAGTGCATCTGACCCAGAACCTGAAACCATTCCGCACGCCGGACGAGAAACTGACGATGGACCGTGTTGAACACAAAGGCCTCAAGCGTTTCGACGCTTTCCCAGACCGTCAGGTTTGAGACATATTGCGGATCGCCGTCGATCTTGACGTCCGTATTGCCAGTGCCCGACTTGCGCAGATGCGGCGCGCCCGATCCTTCCATCATCCAGACGAAGCCCGGCATCCGCTTGCCCAGACCATTCACCCGGTCCAAAGCGCCCATGAACTCGGCCACACGCGGGTCATCCGTGGGGGCCAGCAGACGACCGACATTCAATTCGGCCAGATGATGCCCATCAGGCTGTGTCATTGGCTTGACCACAGCAGCGTGCCGACCAGAGTACCCTTGGCAATCTCATTCCGTCCGGCTTTGCAGTAACTGTCCTTGTCCGCCTCGATCACGCCGGACTTGGCCAGATAGTCACGCGCAGACGCTTTGATGCGATCTTTTTGCGTGCGATCTTTCAGAAATGCCCTGACCTCGGCCTCGGTATAGCCCTTGGCGCGGGTATAACTTTGCAACTGGGCAAGTTTGGACAGAACGACAAGGCGCTGCGCCTTAAGCGTCGGGCAAGTTTTGCGCAGAATATCGCCGGCAGCGGCGGCCACAAGCTGTTCGTTGATATGCGTCTCTTGCGGCAGGGGTAGTTTGCCTTCGGCCAGGCAGGGACCAAGGCCCAGCGTGGCCGCAACGATCAGCGGAAGCCAGATTCTCGACATGGGAACACAACCCTTCACGCGCCGCCGGGCCGCTAAGTTCCGGCGGTGAATTGCATGCGGTGCGGTCAGCAAGTGGGATTTGTTCGCTGACATGCAATAACATGGGCTTGTCGGGCGATACGGCAGGTCATCGTGGCTCATTGACAGCCACCCTCGAACACCCACGCATTGGGCTGCGAGAATTTGCCACCGGTGATCTGGTTCAGCGGGCGGTTGAATTGGTCGCAAAAGGCAACGGCCACGCGTTTGGCCAGAAGGCCGTCCGAATAGGTCAGTTCCGGCAGCCCCTGCCGCGTGATCCGCAAGGCCACGCCGCCACGCGCCTGATCGATTTGGCGGTACAAAACCAGAAAGGTACGGCCATCGCCAATCGTGATGTCGGCCGCTCGCCCATCCGCGGGCGGCAGCGGCAGGGCCATGGGCGGCGCGGGAATTGGTCGGGCCGACGGCGCTTTCAACGCATCAGGCAGGTCAGAGCAACCTGTCAGGGCCAACGCCGCGACCATCAAATGCCATGATTTCACCGGCATACCCCCAAACAAATCCGAACTATTCCGCCGCCATCGCCCCCATGCGCCCGGTACGCCTTGCCTTGATCCGGTCCTCGATTTCATCGCGGAAGGCGCGGACCAGGCCCTGAATGGGCCATGCGGCGGCGTCGCCAAGGGCGCAGATCGTGTGACCTTCGACCTGCTTGGTGACGGACAGCAGCATGTCAATCTCTTCAACTTCGGCGTCGCCGCGCACCAGACGGTCCATCACGCGCATCATCCAGCCGGTCCCTTCGCGACAGGGCGTGCATTGGCCGCAGCTTTCATGCTTGTAGAACTTGGACAGCCGCCAGATCGCCTTGATCACATCGGTGGACTGGTCCATCACGATCACCGCCGCCGTGCCCAACCCCGAGCGTTGCTCGCGCAGCCAGTCGAAATCCATGATGGCATCGTCGCATTGTTTGGCCGTCAGCAGCGGAACCGAAGACCCGCCCGGGATCACCGCCTTCAGGTTGCCCCATCCACCCCGCACACCGCCGCAATGCTCGTCCAGCAGTTGGCGCAGCGGGATCGACATCGCTTCTTCGACAACGCAAGGGTGGACGACATGGCCCGAGATGCCGAAAATCTTGGTGCCCACATTATTCGGACGACCGAACGAGGAGAACCATTCGCCCCCGCGCCGCAGGATCGTCGGCACAACGGCGATGCTTTCCACATTGTTCACCGTCGTAGGACACCCATACAGCCCCGAGCCTGCCGGAAATGGCGGCTTCATACGCGGCATGCCCTTCTTGCCTTCAAGACTCTCCAGCAAGGCGGTTTCCTCGCCGCAGATATAGGCCCCCGCCCCATGATGCAGGTACAGGTCGAAATCATATCCGGATTTGCACGCATTCTTGCCAATCAACCCATCGGCATAGGCCTCGTCAATCGCGGCTTGCAGTGCCTCACGCTCGCGGATGTATTCGCCACGGATGTAGATGTAGCAGGCATGTGCGCCCATCGCAAAGGACGCGATCAGGCAGCCCTCGATCAAGGTATGCGGGTCATGCCGCATGATTTCGCGGTCCTTGCAGGTGCCGGGTTCGGATTCGTCGGCATTCACCACTAGGTAAGACGGACGCCCGTCACTGGCCTTGGGCATGAAGCTCCATTTCAGGCCCGTCGGAAAGCCCGCACCGCCACGCCCGCGCAGGCCGGATGCCTTCATCAGTTCCACGATCTTGTCGCGGCCAAGCGCCAGAATCCCCGCCGTATCATCCCAATGGCCGCGCTTCTTTGCCCCGGCAAGCGAACGGTCATGCATCCCGTACAGGTTGGTAAAGATGCGATCCTGATCCTTGAGCATAGGCCCGTTCCTTTTCATTAACCCTTGCGGGCCCGTTACATGCGCCGCTTGCGCCAGATCCGCAATGCGGCGACCATCGTCCAGACAAAGGCAGCAGCCGCAGACAGGTCCGCCAGAAGAATGTATTTGGGCGGCCAAGCATAAAGCCCGCCCAATGCCTGCACGAGAACATAGCCCAAACCCGTCACCGCGACCACAAGAGCCAGACGCCGGCCTTGCGACATTTCAGCCTGTTGCGATGGGGTTTGGGTCATGGTCAATAGTCGTTCGTCTTGGCGCGGCGGAGGAACTCTTCGATGCCGACAGCGCCGATAAGAGCAGCCTGCCGCACCCATTTGTCACGCGTGACACGCCCCTTGAACCCCTTGAGGTTGCCATCCATCCAAGCGGTTTCCGCCGCCCCCCAGGCCGCAATCTGGTCAAAGTGAAAGATGCCCAATTCGTGGCACAGTCTTTCCAGAACCGGGCCGATACCCTCAATCAATTGCAGGTTATCCGGACCGCCGGCGCGGGGGCCCGGCAGGCCCACCGGCTTGGCTTCGGCCTCGGATATCTCGGCCATGACCGGGTCAGCGGTTTCGGTCATGTTGTAGGCTGGTGCGATCGGTTCAGGCTGCACTGGGGACACGACCGCCTGTGGCGCCGGCCGTGCGGCGACAAACGCAACAGGCTCAGATGCCGTTTCAGACAAAGTCCGGGTCACTGATGGCGTTTCATACAAAGACGGGGTCACAGGCGATGCGGTAGTGGGGGGAGCGGGGTCATTGCGCCCGATCCAGACTTGCCCATGATCGTCATGTCCGTGATCGTCATGTCCATGATGATCGTCATGTCCGTCATTGTCATGACTGCGCCCTGCATGGTCACCCAAGGATGATGGCGTTGACCAGAACATGCCCAGCAACACGCCAAAAACCACGAATACCAAAAGCCCGACCAGTACGGCCGCGACCATCCCGGTATTGCCATACCAAGGCGTCAATATGCCCGCGATGATCCCGGCCACCGCCGCAATCACCCAACCTGCAGGCCACCCGCCGTCTGAACTGCTATCTGTCGTCATCCCCGGTCCCCACTGCTCCACTGTCATTGCAAATTGTTTTAGGCGTGAACCTTTCCGTCCAGCCAAGGCGTCAGCAACGGCACCTCGCTGCCGTCGATCCGCTTGACGGTATCGCCAAGATCAACGGCGCGTTGGGCGCTGCCGTTATACTTTGTGCGACCGGATTCAAAGTCCTGCAGGCTGGTCAGTCCATCCAAAGGCTCGCACGAAAAGCGCCCGTTCTGGGGCCCCGGGACCGGAACCTCACCAACCGAGAAGCGCGCAATCAGATCGCGCAGCTTTTCCGGTGTCAGGTCTTCGTAGTAATCCTTGCCGATCTGCGCCATGGGCGCATTGGTGCAAGCCCCCATGCATTCGACCTCTTCCCACGAAAACCTGCCATCCGCCGAGACGGTACGGGCGGCGGGCGCAATCAATTCCTTGCAGACGGCAATCAGGTCTTCGGCGCCGCAGATCATGCAGGACGTCGTGCCGCAGATCTGAACATGTGCCACCGAGCCCACGGGTTGCAGTTGGAACATGAAGTAGAATGTCGCAACCTCGAGCGCACGAATATAGGCCATGTCCAGCATGTTGGCGACCAGTTCGATGGCAGGCCGCGACAGCCAGCCCGTCTGTTCCTGCGCGCGCCACAACAGCGGGATGATGGCGCTGGCCTGACGTCCAGCGGGATACTTGGAAATCTGCCCCTTGGCCCATGCAAGGTTTTGCTCGGTGAAGGCGAAGGAGGCGGGTTGATCCGTGTGAAGGCGGCGCAGCATTATCGGTCAACCTCCCCGAACACGATATCCATCGTGCCGATGATCGCGGAAACATCGGCCAGTTGATGGCCACGGCACATATAGTCCAAAGCTTGCAGATGCAGAAACCCGGGCGCACGCAGTTTGGCGCGGTAGGGTTTATTGCTGCCATCGGCCACCAGATAGACACCGAACTCGCCCTTGGGCGCCTCGACTGCCGCATAAACCTCACCCGCAGGCACGTGAAAGCCCTCGGTGTACAGCTTGAAATGGTGAATCAGGGCTTCCATCGACGTCTTCATGTCGCCACGCGACGGCGGCGTGATTTTCCCGCGTGCAAGAATATCGCCCTTTTCGACGCGCAGTTTGGCCAGGCATTGCTTTATGATGCGTGTGCTTTCGACCATTTCGGCCATGCGGCACAGATAGCGATCGTAACAGTCACCATTCTTGCCGACGGGGATCTTGAAGTCGAATTCGTCATAGCATTCATAGGGCTGGCTGCGCCGCAAGTCCCACGCCAGACCCGACCCGCGCGCCATGACACCCGAAAAGCCCCAAGACTGCACATCCTCGGGCGAAATGATCCCGATATTGACGTTGCGCTGTTTGAAGATGCGGTTTTCGGTCAGAAGACCATGCAGATCATCCAGCACGCGCTGAAACTCATCAGCCCAGATATCGATGTCGTCGATCAGCTTGGGGGTCAGGTCCTGATGCACGCCACCGGGGCGGAAATAGGCGGCATGCAGGCGCGCACCTGAGGCGCGTTCATAGAACACCATCAGCTTTTCGCGTTCTTCAAAGCCCCACAAAGGCGGCGTCAGCGCGCCGACATCCATGGCTTGGGTCGTGGTGTTCAGAATGTGGTTCAGCACACGTCCGATTTCGCAAAACAGCACCCGGATCAGGCTGGCACGCCGGGGCACTGCGGTGCCGGTCAGCCGTTCGATCGCCAGACACCAGGCATGTTCCTGATTCATCGGGGCCACATAGTCGAGCCGGTCGAAATAGGGCAGGTTTTGCAGGTAAGAGCGGCTTTCCATCAGCTTTTCGGTGCCACGGTGCAACAGGCCGATATGGGGGTCGCAACGTTCGACAATCTCGCCGTCTAATTCCAGCACAAGGCGCAAAACACCATGTGCGGCCGGGTGTTGCGGGCCGAAGTTGATGTTAAAATTGCGGATCTTCTGTTCACCCGTCAGCAGGTCCTGCGTCCCGTCATCATAGGCATTCGCCCGAATATCGCCATCCATCAGGCCACCTCGCTGTTAAATTCGGGAAAGGCTTCCCATTCAGGCGGCAGGCCGAGGGTCTGCGCCACGAAAGCATATTGCGGCCACAACCAGTCGCGGGCCCGGTCACGCAGGGCGCCGGGCATGGCGACTGGCTGGCCCTCGTGAACCCAGCGGTCCAAGCGTGCGGGGTGACGGGACAGACCCAGAAAATCTGTCACTTGCGCCACGCCCGAAGGGGTCAACAGATGCTCATAAAACATGACAAGGCGCTTTTCGGGGCGCACCGCCTGCGTCAGACGGGTGTGAATGGCCTGATAGTCGCCGCGCAACGTGACATCACGGGCTTTGCCCGCCAGAACCTCGTTGAACTTTGCTTCACAGGCGCGGGCCATGTCCTCGGGGGCGGCTTTGCTGCGCCGGACCAGCATCCGGATATGGCTCCAAAGCCGCGCGACCGGGTCGCGCATCAGAAAGATCCACCGCACATCCGGGGCAAGCGCCGTCATTTCGGCCATCTTTTCTGGCGGCAGCAAACCGTATTCCGGCGTCATCTCCCCCACCAACCGCTGTGCTTCGGCACCGGCGGTCAAATAGCGCAGATAGGCCCCAATCGGCGCATCACCCGACTGGATGATCCTTTTGTACTCGGCCCGGTCGCCCATCTGGCCCAAAGTCAAGATCGGCCATCTCGCCGTGCCGGTCTCAAGCTCGGCCTCGAAAGCGGCAATTTCCTGGTCAAGACTCTGGATACGGCCCGGCAGGTTGCCGGCATGCAGCCGGTCGAAGAACTGCAGTTCCTTGATGCTGCGCAGATAGGTTTCGGGGTGTCCGCGCAAATACTCATACAGCCAGCTGGTGCCGGACTTAACGGCACCCGCGCAAAACAGCATGGCTGGGGGCTGGCGCACCGGTCACGCCTTCTTTTCGTCGCCGGGCAGAACGTATTTGGCACCTTCCCAAGGCGACATGAAGTCGAACTGACGGTATTCCTGAACCAGTTTCACCGGTTCATAGACGACACGCTTTTGAACCTCGTCATAGCGGACTTCGGTATAGCCAGTGGTCGGGAAATCCTTGCGCAGCGGGTGGCCGCGAAAGCCGTAGTCGGTCAGGATGCGGCGCAGGTCGGGATGCCCCGAAAACAGGATACCGAACAAATCGAACACTTCGCGCTCGAACCAGTTGGCTGACGGATAGATTGCCACCAGCGAGGGGACCATGTCTGCCTCGGTCACCGCAACCTTGACGCGGATGCGCTGGTTCTTGAACATCGACAGAAAGTGATAAACGACCACAAAACGCTCCACCGCCTCAGGGTAATCTACGGCGGTAATGTCGACCAACGTGGTGAACTGACAGTCGGCGTCGGTTTTCAGAAATCCGGCAAGGCTGACAAGGTCGGCCAGCGCCACCGTCAACGTCATCTCACCCACCGCCACAGCGGTCTGAACAGGCTGTTTGCCCGCGATCAAAGCACCCAGTTCGTTCAGATCCATGATATCCCCTTAACGAACCAAAGTGCCGGTGCGGCGAATTTTGCGCTGCAACTGCAAGATCCCATACAACAGCGCTTCGGCGGTGGGCGGGCAGCCGGGGACATAAATGTCGACCGGAACGATCCGGTCACAGCCGCGCACCACCGAATAAGAATAGTGGTAGTACCCGCCACCATTGGCGCAAGACCCCATCGAGATCACATAGCGCGGTTCGGGCATCTGGTCATAGACCTTGCGCAGCGCCGGAGCCATCTTGTTGGTCAAGGTGCCCGCCACGATCATCAGGTCTGACTGGCGCGGGCTTGCGCGGGGTGCCGTGCCGAAACGTTCCAGATCATAGCGCGGCATCGAGACATGGATCATCTCGACCGCACAGCAGGCAAGGCCAAAAGTCATCCAGTGCAAGGACCCGTTGCGGGCCCAGTTGATGATATCCTCCGTCGAGGTCAGCAAGAAGCCCTTGTCCTGCAACTCGGCATTCAACTCGCGGGTCGCGACATCGCGGTCGGCTCCGACGGTTGCTCCGGTCATCACGCCCATTCCAAGGCCCCCTTCTTCCACTCATAGGCAAAGCCCGCGGTCAGAACAGCCAAGAACACCATCATCGACCAGAAGGCCACCATGCTGATCTCGCCAAAGGCCACGGCCCAGGGAAACAGAAAGGCCACTTCGAGGTCAAAGATGATGAACAGGATCGACACGAGGTAGAACCGCACGTCGAATTTCATCCGCGCGTCGTCAAAGGCGTTGAAGCCGCATTCATAGGCCGACAGTTTTTCGGGATCGGGGTTGCGCACCGCGATCAGGGCCGCCGAAGCGATCAGCAAAAGGCCAAGACCGGTGGCGACAGCAAGCAAGACGAGAATGGGCATGTAGTCGCGCAGAAGAGTATCCACAAAGGCCTCCTTCGACATCAAGGTCGGCGCGGATGCCGAAAGCAGCCGGGCGTTGCGGATCGTTTAAACCGGACCTTGTCCGGGGTCAACCAAAGCCCAGCCGAAAGTCGCGATCTTGTCACGGAATCACGTCACAGACCCGGTTCCCAAGCATGAAGTCTTTGCAACCTGCCTTGCGGGGCCGGCGGCATTTGTTAGACTCAAAGCTCTGTCAAAAGGATGATCCCCGATGCGTGCGCTTATGGTTGTCTTGTGTTTGTGCGCCCTGCCCGCCACTGCGGATGAGGTTGGGCGGGTCGGCGTGGACTGGGTCGGCAACGACATCGTGATCGAGGCTTTCGCCGACCCAAAGGTCACGGGCGTCACCTGCCATATCGCCTATTTCGAGCGGTCCATCATTGATCGGCTGTCCAACGGCAATATCTTTGAGGATCCGTCCAATTCTTCGATTGCATGCCGTCAGACCGGACCGATCACAATCGGCGACATCGACAAATCGGCGTCAGGTGAAGAGGTTTTCAACCGGTCCCGGTCGGTCATCTTCAAGTCGTTGATCGTGACACGGGTGTTTGACCAGAAAAATCAAGCTTTGGTCTATCTGACCCATGGTACGGAATTGACCAATGGGTCGGCCAAGATGTCGATCGCGACCGTACCCTTGTACGGGTCGGCAAAAGAATAGGCGGGGGGCACAAATGCGGCGCCCTTGTGCCTATTGCACCACGGGCGCAAGAACGCCTGATGGCTCGGGCCCCTGACCCACCACCAGAACCTCTTCGCGGATGATCCTTGCGATCAGGGCACAATCGTGCACGGAAAAGGTCAGCGGCACCCGCATGTCCAACAGACCCGCAAGGATGCGGTCGGTCTGCGGCAGGCTTTGCGGTTCGGCGTATTGCCAATGATCATAACGGCTGGTGAACGCCACAGGCTGGTCTGCACCGAACCATTTCAACTCGACACCGCGCGCCAAGGTCCGTGTCAGGAACAGCCCGATGCGGGATTTGGACCAACCGGCCAGGCGAAACTGGAACGAGGAGCCGACATAGCGCTCGATCGCGGGGCGCGGGATCAATTGCAGGCCGGGCAGATCGGCAAGACCCGCCTCCAGCGTCTGGTAGCGCGCAGCCCAGCGCTCGACCCGGTCGCCAAGCTGGCGCAATTGCGGGCGCAGAACAGCGGCGCGCAGATTGTCCATCCGGCCACTGACATTGGGCGTCACCATGCGGACCTTGGCAAAGGCCTCGGGCGGGGGGGCGGCGCGGTGCGCGGAATACAGCATGTAAGACCCAGACAAAAGCACGGCCCGCGCCATCAAATCCGCATCATCCGAGATCAGGAACCCACCCTCGCCCGAATTGACATGCTTGTAGGTCTGCATCGAATAGCAGCCGACAATCCCGTGGCGACCCGAAGCCACGCCGTCCCAACTGCCCCCCATCGTGTGGGCACAATCCTCGATCACCGTCAGACCTAGCCGGCCGCACAGTCGCATTAGCGCCGGCATATCGCAGACATGGCCACGCATGTGGCTAAGCAGCAGCACCTTGGCACCACTGGACAGCGCCTTGGCCTGCAGATCGGCGAAATCCAGCACCAGATCGTCGGTCACTTCGACAAAGACCGGCCTTGCGCCGACCGAATGGATTGCACCCGGAACCGGCGCAAGGGTGAAGCCATTGCTCAGCACGGCATCGCCCGCGACAACACCCACAGCACGCAAGGCGCAGCCCATGGCGTAGCCCCCCGAAGCCACGGCCAGACAATAGCGTGCTCCGACCAGTGCCGCAAAGTCCTGCTCGAGCAAGGCAGTTTCGGCCACTTCACCCGGGGCCACATTGTAGCGGTGCAACCGGCCATGCTGAAGCACCGCCAAAGCAGCGGCGATGCCCTCTTCGGGGATCGGTTCTTGCTGGGTGAAACTGCCGCTAAACTTTTCCATCTGGCCTTTTTCCATCGCCCGCAAGTTCGCGTCAACCCGAGCTTTGTGCTTCGCCTTGCGACGGTTTGATCAAAAGCATGAACAGACCCAAGGTCGCGACCAATCCTGCCGCCGCCACAAAGAACCCGACCGAGGGCGATTGGAACGGTGCCGCGTCGCTTAGGAAAAAACCGAAGATCTGGCTGAAGAACACCGTACCGCCCAAAGCGGCCACATTCATGACGGCAGAGATGCCGCCCTGTAACTCGCCTTGGGCATTTTCCGGCACCGAACGCGTCATCATCGCCTGCAACATCGGCATGACGAAACCTTCAGGGGCATGGATGACCATCATGATGATCACCACTGTCAGCGAGTCGGCCAGACCATAGCCAAGCGCGCCGATCGCCGAAAAGATCAGGCCAAACAGCGCCACCCGGTATTCCCCAAAGCGTTTGACCATGGGGCCGGTCAATCCGCCCTGCGCCGCCGCCGTGATGATGCCAAAAATCGCCAGCGTCAGTCCCACGACGGCCGCCGACCAGCCGAATTTCGCCATGCCCCAATAGGGCCAGATCGCCTGATAGGCCGATGCAAAGAAAAAGAACGTGAACAGCACCATGCAAAGGGGTACCACACCATGATAACTTCTAAACACTTTGAACGCGCCGAACGGATTGGCGCGCGCAAGTTCAAAGGGTCTGCGGTTGGCGGGCGACAGGGTTTCGGGCAGCACGAACCAGCCGTAAATCAAATTGATGCCCGAAATTGCCGCAGCCACGTAGAATGGTACACGCGGGCCATATTGGCCCAACAAGCCTCCGATGGCCGGACCCAGCACAAAACCCAGACCAAAGGCCGCGCCCATCAAGCCATAGTAGCGCGCCCGATTTTCCGGCGCGACGACATCCGCGATGAACGCATTGGCAATCAGCCAGGATGCACCGCAGACCCCCGAAATCAGCCGTCCAACAAACAACCAGGTCAGATTGGGGGCCACGGCCTGCAACAGGTAATCGAGTCCTAGTCCCAGGATTGCCAGCAACAACAACGGGCGACGGCCAAAGCGGTCAGACAGATTGCCCAACAGCGGCCCGAAAAAGAACTGTCCGGCGGAATAGGCAAAGAACATCCAGCCGCCGATGATAGAGGCTTCGGCAAGGGTCATGCCACCGACAACCTCGATCAGGCGCGGCAGAACCGGAATCACGATGCCGAAACCGACCATGTCCAGAAAGACCGTGATCAGCACGAATGTCACGGCATGACGCGACGGCTCGGTCGATGTCTTTGGTGAAGTCGTGTCCATGTTCGTTAGCTAGACCCTGCGTTCCGCCAAGTCAAACGCGTGGCAGACGCAAAACTGCCGTCACCTGGGCCATGACCGAAATCGCGATCTCGGCCGGGTTGCGCGCGCCGATATTCAGGCCAACCGGCGCATGCAGCCGGTCAAGCTCGCCCTGCGTGAACCCGGCCGCTGCAAGGCGTTCCAGCCGTTTGGCATGGGTACGCCGCGAGCCCAGACAGCCGACATAAAACGCCTTCGACCGCAGGGCAAAGGCCAAAGCGGGATCGTCCAGCTTGGGGTCATGGGTCAGGGTGACGATGGCAGTCCGCGCGTCCGGTTTCAGGCGGGCCAAAGCCTCGTCCGGCCAGTCGGTTTCGACTTGCTCGCCCGGAAAACGCGATGCAGCGCCAAATGCGGTGCGGGGGTCGATCACAACCGTGGCGTAGTCGCACAGGCGCGCCATCTTTGTCAAAGCCTGCGCAATATGCACCGCACCCACAACGATCAGCCGCAAGGCGGGATTATGGACGGCGATGAAACGCCCTTCGTCGACGCCGGATTGGTCCGAGGAAAGGCGTGCCGCAACCATCGGGTCCTCGGGGCCGATCAGGGCTGTGGTCAGATCGGTCAGGTCCGTCACCAGGGCCACGGCACGACCCGCCGCTTTGGCCGCAAGCAGGTTGCGCAGCACGTCTTCGGTCAGCAACGGTTGCAACATCACCCTGATCGTCCCGCCACAGGCCAGACCGACCGCAAAAGCATCCTCGTCACTGACGCCATAGGTTAGCACGCGACCCAAGCCAGTTTGCAGAACTTCGGCCGCCTCCAGAACCACCGCAGCTTCGACACAGCCCCCCGAGACCGAGCCCATCATCGCACCTTCACGGTCCACGATCATCTGACTGCCCGCTGGCCGTGGGGCCGAGCCCCAGGTTTCGATCACGGTCGCCAAGACAACGCCGCGCCCGGCACGGTGCCATTCCAAAGCAGGTTCGGTCAACATGTCAGTCATCGTCCACCTCAGTCCTTCTGATGCGTCAGGAATGTTACAAAGAAAAGCGCCGCCAGACCTGCCCGGCGGCGCCTTGAGGTTTGGCGGCGTCAGTTCGCGATCTGAGACAGCAAAGGTGTGATGATGCGTACCGCCACGCGGCGGTTCGCACGCTCGTTACCTTGAGTGTCGATCTTCAATTCGCTTTCGCCATAGCCCTGCACGACCAGATTTTCGGGCGGAACGCCAAAGTATTCGGTCAGCGCCTTGGCCACCGATTCCGCACGACGGTCGGACAGCGACAGGTTCGACGCGGCAGAACCCACGGCATCGGTATGACCCTCGACCAGAAAGATTTCACCGGGGTTTTCATCGATCAGTTGTGTCATCAACTTGCCCAGCGCATTCAACTTGCGTGCCTCGGTCGACTGAATGGCAGAGGAACCAGACTCGAAGGTGATGTTGTTCACATCGATCGTCGCCGCCAGAAAACGCACCTGCGGGATGGTGCGGATCTGACGCAGGCTGAACTTGCGGCCCAGATCTTCGGCATCGGCGGCGGCGAGTTGGGCGCGCAGCAGGGCGTCGGTATCATCCAACACGATCTGGCTGCGCTGCGGGCGGGGTTTGGGCAGGGTCGTGACGTCGACCGCGCGTTCGGGTTGCAGGTCGTCGATCAGGACGGTGCCACGGCCCGCGGTGTCATAGGCCACGCGCTGCAGGACACGACCGGTGGCATCGCGGATGGTGACGATCTGGCTGCCATCGACGCGGGTCACGATGGTACGGGTCGATCCGTCACGGTAGGTTTCGGTTTTGACGGTCGAGCCCGCTTCGCGCAGCAAGGCATTGTCGTCCTTGTAAACCTGATAAGTGCCATCGGGCTGACGAACGACAACGCGGTCGCCGGTATTCTGCACCACTTGCCGATTGCCCTTCAGGATCGCACCAATCACGAGTCCTCCCAAGGCGACAAGACCGACCTTTTCAAAATCGGTCAGGCCAGTCTTCTTGCCCGGTGCCACGGTGACGGGCGCAGCAGCGAATTCTTGGGTCGACGCACGAGTGTCGGCGGCGGTGACCGTTTCGGTCGTGACGGTGGCACTGGCCGGCGCTGGAGCATCAGCGGGCATGGTGCCGGCGGCAATCGGTTCGGGATTGGCCGCTGCGACAGGCGGCGCGGTTACCGTCTCGTCGGGATTGGCGGGTTGATCCAATGCGGTTTCCAGATTTGTCACAGCCTCGGGCGTCGGTACGGGGGCCTCGACGATCACAGCGGCAGGGTCGGCAGCCGCAGCGGCGGCGGCGGCATCGGCGGCGGCCTGAGCGGCAGCCAGAGCGGCTTCATCCTCGGGCGACGGCGCAGGGGTGGTTGAGGGGGTGGACGTCGTTTCATCGACAGCGGCAGCGGCTGCAGCCTCAAGGTCGGCCAGTTTCTGCGCCGCCTTTAGGTCGCATCTTTTCTTGGTCTTGGCAATCACGCACATGGCGCCGTCGGGGCATGCAACAGTCGCGTTGGGCAGGCATACAAAGACCTTGTCACCCACGGTGACGGTCAGCAGGTCTGTCACAACCGCAGTTGCTGTGTCTGAAGGGGACGTTGCCGCGGCGACTGCGGCTGCTGCTGCTGCAGCCTCGGCTGCAACCTTGTCAGCCTCGGCCTGATCGGCGGCGGATTTTTCCGCTGCAGCCTGATC
>JBAXXO010000020.1:0-20653 GCA_037127855.1 Alphaproteobacteria bacterium | reverse complement strand
GCCAATGTTCACATGCGGTTTGTTGCGTTCAAACTTTGCCTTACCCATCTGGGTCACTCCTGATATCGGTGGCGGTGCGTGAAATCACGCACCCTACGGTTGGGTAGGGTGCGTGGTTCCCCACGCACCGCTGTTGTTAAGCGAATTTCTTCTGGATTTCGTCCGACAGGTTCTGCGGCACGGTATCATAGTGGTCAAAGCTCATCGAGAAGGTCGCCCGCCCCGAGGTCATCGACCGCAAGTTGTTGATATAGCCGAACATGTTGGCCAAAGGCACCATCGAGTGGATGACATTGGCGTTGCCCATGCTGTCTTGGCCCTGGATCATGCCCCGACGCGAGGTCAGGTCGCCAATGACGCCACCGGTAAAGTCTTCCGGCGTGACGACATCAACTTTCATGATCGGTTCCAACAGTTTGGCCCCTGCCTTTTTCAGACCATCGCGCATTGCGGCACGG
Source organism: Alphaproteobacteria bacterium (assembly GCA_037127855.1). Taxonomy (GTDB): domain Bacteria; phylum Pseudomonadota; class Alphaproteobacteria; order Rhodobacterales; family Rhodobacteraceae; genus Stagnihabitans. Next base: position 20,195 of record JBAXXO010000020.1, on the reverse strand, counting down.
GCGGCGATTTCAAAGGCCAGAACCGAAGAGTCCACGTCGTGGAACGCGCCGTCGATCAGCGCGACCTTGAAGTCGATCACCGGGAAGCCCGCCAAAGGCCCCGAGTCCATCACGGACTTGATGCCTTTTTCGACACCTGGGATATATTCCTTCGGCACAGCACCGCCCACGACCTTGCTTTCGAACGAATAGCCTTCGCCAGGTTCGGTCGGGGTGATGATCAGTTTGATCCGAGCGAATTGGCCCGTGCCGCCGGTCTGCTTCTTGTGGGTGTAGTCGATCTCGGTCTCGCGGCTGATGGTCTCGCGGTAGGCGACCTGCGGGGCCCCGATATTCGCCTCGACCTTGAACTCGCGGCGCATACGGTCGACGAGGATGTCGAGATGAAGTTCGCCCATACCTTTCATGATGGTCTGACCGCTTTCGATGTCAGTCTCAACCCGGAAGGACGGGTCTTCGGCAGCGAGACGGGCCAAGGCGATGCCCATCTTTTCCTGGTCGGCCTTTGTCTTGGGTTCGACGGCAATCTCGATCACCGGGGTCGGGAATGTCATGGTTTCCAAAACCACCGGTTTGGCCGGATCACACAGCGTGTCGCCGGTCGTGGTTTCCTTCAAGCCCGCCAACGCCATGATATCGCCAGCAAAAGCCTCGGCAATCTCTTCTTGCTTGTTGGCGTGCATCATGACCATTCGGCCGATCCGCTCTTTACGACCCTTGGTCGCATTGAAGATCTGGTCGCCCTTTTTCACCTGACCCGAATAGATGCGGGTAAAGGTCAGTGTGCCCATGAAGGGGTCGTTCATGATCTTGAACGCAAGCCCCGAGAAGGGCTGGTCATCATCGGCAGACCGGCTGATGTTGCGGGTTTCCGACTCGTCGCCAGGTGCGAAACCCATATAGGCGGGTACGTCCAGCGGATCGGGAAGGAAGTCGATGACGGCGTTCAGCATCGGCTGTACGCCCTTGTTCTTGAACGCAGAACCCGCCAAAATCGGGATAAAGTCGATGGCCAAGGTGCCCTTGCGGATCAGCCCGCGCAGTGTGACCTCGTCAGGCTCGTTGCCTTCGAGATAGGCTTCCATAGCGGCGTCGTCTTGCCCCACAGCCAGTTCCAGCATGTTGTAGCGCCACTTGTCCGCCTCAGCCCGCAGGTCGGCGCGGATCGGTTTACGGATCCAGGACGCGCCCAGATCTTCGCCCTGATAAACCCATTCTTCCATGGTGATCAGGTCGATGATGCCTTCCAGCTTGTCCTCTGCCCCGATTGGCAGTTGGATCGGGCAGGGGGTGGCACCCGTACGGTCGGCGATCATCCTGACGCAGTTCATGAAATCAGCGCCGGTCTTGTCCATCTTGTTGACGAACACGATGCGCGGCACCTTGTAGCGGTCCGCCTGACGCCAGACGGTTTCGGTCTGCGGCTCGACACCGGCATTGCCGTCAAGCAGAACCACGGCACCGTCGAGCACCGCCAGCGAACGCTCAACCTCGATGGTGAAGTCGACGTGACCGGGGGTATCGATGATGTTGAAACGGTACTTGTCATCCGACGCGGTATTGCCAGACTCGATCTGGCGCTGCCAGAAGGTTGTGGTGGCCGCCGAAGTGATCGTGATGCCACGCTCTTGCTCTTGCTCCATCCAGTCCATCGTCGCAGCGCCGTCATGCACTTCGCCGATCTTGTGGGTCTTGCCCGTGTAATACAGGATACGCTCGGTCGTCGTGGTCTTGCCCGCGTCGATATGGGCAATGATGCCGAAGTTGCGATAACGGTTGAGCGGATATTCGCGTGCCATGTTGCCCTCTTACCAGCGATAGTGGCTGAATGCTTTGTTAGCATCGGCCATTTTGTGGGTGTCTTCACGCTTCTTGACGGCGGTGCCACGGTTGTTGACAGCATCGGCCAATTCGGCGGCCAGACGCTCTTCCATGGTGTTTTCGTTGCGCTTGCGGGCGGCGATGATCAGCCAACGGATGGCCAAAGCTTCGCGACGCTCGGTGCGCACATCGACAGGAACCTGATAGGTCGCACCACCGACACGGCGCGAGCGCACCTCGACGGAGGGTTTGACGTTTTCCAGCGCTTCATGAAAGGCGGAAATCGGCTCGCGCTTCAAACGGGTCTGAACCCGCTCCAATGCGCCATAAACAATGCCTTCCGCAACGGACTTCTTGCCGTCCAGCATCAGGTTGTTCATGAATTTCGACAGAACCTTGTCGCCATATTTGGCGTCAGGCAGAACCTCGCGTTTTTCAGCGGCGTGACGACGTGACATGCTTTATCTCCTCACTTCGGACGCTTGGCGCCGTATTTCGAACGACGCTGACGACGCTCTTTGACGCCCTGGGTATCCAGAACACCGCGCAGGATGTGGTAACGCACACCCGGCAAATCCTTGATACGGCCACCGCGGATCAGAACGACCGAGTGTTCCTGCAAGTTGTGCTTTTCACCGGGTATATAGCAGATCACCTCAAAGCTGTTGGTCAGACGGACCTTGGCAACTTTGCGCATGGCCGAGTTCGGCTTTTTCGGCGTGGTGGTATAAACGCGGGTACAAACCCCACGCTTTTGCGGCGACCCTTCCAAGTGCTGCGACTTGGACTTGCGGATCACGGCTTCCCGCGGTTTGCGGATCAGCTGTTGGATAGTCGGCATTCACGTCCCTCGTTTTTGCGCCCTTGCAGGCGCTGTCAATACTCGCACCCCACGGGCACGCTGCTTCTCGACACGCCTTGCACGCATTGCAAAACGCAAAACCGCCCACGCGCCCATACGGGAGCGGTGCGGTGGAATTCCAGAGGATCGGAGCATTGCGGCCCGGATCGTGACCAGTTCCAGTTGTCAAACCGCCCTTCAAGCTAAGCATGCCGGCGCGGTGAGCGGGCTAATATGGCGAATCCCGGATAGAGTCAACAGGCGGTGTGCGGCGGTTCAGCCGCATCGCTTTGGCCAGAAGCACGGCGATCAGCGCCACACAAAGCGCTGAAAAAGTGATGTCGGACAAAAAATGCCGGCCCGCAGCGATGCGCTGCCAGGCGGTAAAGGGCATGGGCAGGATGGCAAGGCCAAGCGCCAGGGAATACAGACCCGCCAATCTGTCACGATTCGCCCGGGCCAGCATGACGGCCATGATCGTCAACGCCGTGGCACCGGCCATCTCGCCCGAGGTGAACGAACAGTTGTGCGTGCAGGTGCCTGCGATCTGATAAATCGGCTGAAACGGCTCGGCCCCGCCAAAGGCGGTGATGCGGAACGGTCGGGGTCGGGACCACAGCGGCTTCAGAATGCCATTGACCAGCAACAACGGGCCAGCCACAAAGACCAGCCCCTGAAACAGCCAGACCCGTGCGGCCTGCCGCAAGACGTCTCGACGTAGATGATGGGCAAGGGCCGCCGTCAGCAGGGCCAGAATCCCGGCAGCATCTTCGACGCTGTAAAGCCCTTTCCGGACAGCCTCGATCAAGGTGTTGTCGGCGATGGGAAACCGCGCGTCCTCGGCAAACAGGCGGCTGACGGCGATGTCCAGACCCGGGGCCACTGAAAACACGATCGTGGCCAGTGTGAGGCCAGCCACCAGCCACACCACAGCCTTGGTCATCTAAGCCGCTCGGCCCGGATCAGCCAAAGGTTGCGCGCATAGATCACCGATCCCGGCAACTGCCCGACAATAATCACGGGGTCCATCTTGTGCAGGCCGTAGGCCAGAACAATCAGTGACCCCATGATCGAAAAGTACCAGAACGCCACCGGCACCACGGACCGCCCGGCCTTTTCCGAGGCAAACCACTGAACGATGAACCGTCCGGTGAACATCAACTGCCCCAGCAGCCCGACCGTGATCCACATGGCATCCGCCGTTGAGGTCACGCCCAACATCGTCATTACCGAATGCATTCAGGGCCTCTCGGGCAGGGGTTTAGCTTTCTTGGCGCGGCGCAGCAACCATGCCACCCCCATCAGATCGATCACACCTACCAGACCGCGTTGCAGGTTGGAGTAGTTTGACCGACCTGCCCCGCGTGACCGGTGCGCCACATCGACATGGGCCACCTGCCAGCCATCGCGGGCAAAGAGCGCGGGCAGATAGCGGTGCATGTGGTTGAAATAGGGCAGCGCCAGAAAGGCATCGCGGCGAAAACCCTTCAGCCCACAGCCGGAATCGCGCGTGCTGTCTTGCAAGATCCAGCCGCGAATCCCATTGGCCAGTTTCGACGCCATCTTTTTGGACCAGGTGTCTTGTCGCCCCACTCGTTGCCCGGCGACCAGCCCGATCCGGCCCGTGGAATCTGCCAGCAGGACGGCGGCCAGCTTTGGCAATTCCTCGGGCGGGTTCTGACCATCGCCGTCCAGCGTCAGCACAAAGGGGGCCTGCGCGGCCAGCACACCGGAATGAACCGCAGCACTTTGCCCGGCCGAGCGTTCGTGCTGCACGATCCGCAGTTGCGGCAGGGTCGTCTTGCACGCCGAAAGTCGCGCCACCGACGCATCGGTCGAGCCGTCATCGACCACGATGATTTCAAACGGCGCGAATGGGGCCATCGACAGGGCTATTGCCTCGACCAGACCGACGATATTGTCGGCCTCGTTGCGGGCAGGAATCACTACGGACAGGGTGGTCATACGCATTTTCCAATCGACATCTGGCTAACTGCCTGCATCGCGACCAAAGGTCAACCCGGCGGTCCGACCAGATGCCATTTGGCTGGAAATGGCTTGTCCGGGGCGGCGGGCGTGGTCAATTGCAGCACCCCGTCCTCCAGCACCGTGAACCCCGCCGGCAACGCGGGCGGCGCGGCGCCCAAAATCAACAGACGGTGTGGCCAATCCCCTTGCGCCGCCGTATAGCCGGTCGCAAAGATCGCGCGGTCCGGCTGCAATAGTTTCAGATTGCCAGCCAGAAATTTTGTGCCCTCGACCCGGTCGGGGTTCAGGCGGATGACCAATTCGACCAGGGGCGTCATGTCGCGCGCGCCTGTCGGCCCCAACCGCACCCCGGCCATGCCGACGATGGTGATCAGGCCGCAGATCAAGGCCGTGATCGGCACCCAGCGCCACGCGCGCTGCGACAGGGCTCCGCCCAGCCAACCAAAGGCCGCCGTCACGGCGCAAATCTGGATCGGCAGCAGCCAGCGTGCCTGCACCTTGCTGACATTCAGCGCGACGATCAGCACCACCGCCACCGCAAGGTTCAACACCACCACCCGCATCAGGATTTGCGTGGCCACTGGTGCTGGCCCCATCCGGCCCCGTGCCGCCACGAACCAAAGCACGCCACCGATCAACATCGCCAGCGACAGACCCGCCACCATGTTCCCTGTCAGACGTGCCAGACCCATGACCCATGGCCAGGACACCGGCACATCGCCATAGAACTTGTAGACCGAGGCGAGCGAGGCGGACGGATGCGTGATCGCCCAATGATAGGGCAGCGCCACGATCAGACCCGCCACAAGGACGGCCAATGCAGCCCCGCGCCCTTGCACGCGCTGCGGCCAGAACCCGATGCTGGCGATAGCCAGACCAATTGGCAACACCCAGTAGTTCGTCTTGGCCAGCCCGCCCAGACCCATCATCACGCCCAGCACCAGCCAGCGCCCCATATCCTGCCGCGCCATCAGCCGGAACCATGCCCAAATCGTCCATGTGATCGCCGCCAACAAGGCCACCGAATGGGTCGAGGCGCGCTGAAACTCCCACAGCACATTGGGCAGAAAGGCCATCGACAACGTCGCCACCGCCGCCGCCCTGCGATCGTGAAAGGCCGCGCGCATTGCGAACCAAAGGCCGGCACCCGCCAGCCATAGCACTGCATCCTTCAGAAAGGCCAGCGAGGCTGTGCTTTGGCCGAAAAGCCGGAACACGCCGACCTGCACCCAGTTGTACAGGGGCAATTGCGGGCCATAACCCCAAGCCCATTCACGGGCCAGCAGCATCATTTCGGCCTCATCAACCTCCATCGTGCCGCCCATCCAGGTCCGCTGGGCGGCCTGGAAAAAGAAGTACAGACCCGAGGCCAGCAGGAACCACAGCGTTGCGCGGTCGTCATCAGCCTTGAACAGCATGCGTCACCTTGGCATGTCGATGGAGAATGATCACCCCCGAGGCGACCGTGCTTGCGCCGCCCAGCAGGGTGCAAAAGTCGGGCAGGGTATCATATAGATGCCAGCCCTGCATCACCACGCCCAGGCTGCCCATGGTCATTACCGTGGCTACCGCCCAGATAGCCCCCGTGGTCGCGGGCAGAGCCTGTGAAAATTGGCGCGTCGCAAGATCGCGCAGCACCACAAATCCGACCGTGATCCACATGGCATCTGCCGCCAAAGTCACATCCATCATCGTCATCACAGAACGCTTTCAAGGCCTCTCGGGCTGGGCTTTAGCCTTGTTGGCGCGGCGCAGCAACCAAAAGCCAACATCACATGTTCCATTCAACTCGGTGCCGCGACCATCGCCCACTTCACGGTCATCGGCCTGTCGGGATAGTTGCGTGCCGTCAGGGTCACCTCACCTTCCTCAAGCACCAAAACGCCTTGTGGCACAATTCCCAGGATAAGCAGATGCTCTGGCCAGTCCCCGGCGGTCGCCGTTTCACCCAGATAGCGAACATCCAGATCGGGGCGCAACAATTTGAGGTTGCCTCCCAAATAGAAATCGCTTTCAACCCTATCGGGTTTCAGCCGCCCAGCAAGATCGGCCAGAGGGGTCATGTCGCGGGTGGACGTTGCAGCCCTGCGCACATCGATCATGCCGAACAGGGTGATGGCCGCGCAGATCACCGCGAACACTGGCAAAAGGCGAAATGCCCGCGGCGACAGTGCCGGTGCCATCCAGCCAAATCCCGCTGCTGTCGCAAAGATCATGATCGGCACCAGCCAGCGCGCCTCGATATTGGTGACCCCGAACATCACCACCAACAGCGCTGTTACGGCCAGGCTTAGCCCCGCCGCACGCAGGAAAATCCGGGTTGCCATTTGCGCCGGCTGCATCTTGCCACGCGCCGCAAAGAACCACATCGGCACGCCGATCAGCAATTGCAGGGCCATGCCGGCCAACAGGTTCACGGCCAAAGAAAGCATACCAAGCAACCAGGGCCAGATCGGCGATGGCATGCCGTACAGCTTGCGGACCGAGGCCAAGCTGTCCGTGGGATGCGACACCGACCACGTATAGGGCAACGCCACAACCAGCGCCGCAACCAGCATGGCCAAGGCAGGGCCGCGCCATTGCGTCCGTTGCTGCCAGAAACCGATGCTCGCCACGGCCAGCCCGGCAGGTACCGCCCAGTAATTCCACTTGGACAGGCCCCCAAGCCCCATCACCAGCCCCAGCATCAGCCAGCCCTGCCAATCCTGCTTGGCCATCACCCGAAACCAGGCCCAGAACGTCCAGCAGATCATCACCAGCAGGGCAATCGAATGCGAGGTGGCGCGCTGAAACTCAAAAATGATGTTGGGCACATAGGCCAGCGAAAGCGCTGCCGCAGCCGCAGCCCGCCAGTCCGGGAACGCACGCCGCATTGCAAACCACATGCCGGCCCCAGCCAGCCACAGGCCGAAATCCTTCAGCACCACAACCCCGGCGATACCAAGACCAAACAGCTTGAAGGATAAGATCTGCAGCCAATTGTACAGTGGCGGCTGCGGTCCATAACCCCAGGACCATTGGCGCGTCATGAGCAGCATTTCAGCCTCGTCCAGGTTCAGCGTGCCGCCGAACCAGATGCGCAGAAGCGCTTGCGCTGCAAAATACACCGCCGACAAGGCCAAGAACCACGCTGTCGCGCGTTGGCCCGCATCATCCTGCATTTCGCACGCTTGCCTGCCCCTGTAGAATGAACAACCCGGACGCTACGGTAATTCCGCCCCCAATCAATGTCCACATGTCCGGCAGCGAGCCAAACAGCAGCCAGCCCAGCAGAATCGCCCAAAGCAGGGACGTGTAGCGAAACGGCGCAACCACCGAGATTTCGCCGACCCGCATGACCTGAATGGCACAAAGATAGCCAACGATCAGAAAGGCCGCAGCCCCGGCAATCTGCCCCAGATGCCCCAAGGTCATTGGCTGCCAGCCCTGCCCCACCACCCCAAGGCTGCCCATGGTCAGCACTGTGACCGCCGCCCAGATCGCCCCCGTGGTTGCGGGCAGAGCCTGCGAAAATTGGCGCGTCGCGAGGTCGCGCAGCACCACAAATCCGACCGAAACCAAGCCCAGCACCGACCATTGGTCAAAGGCCGCAGCCCCCGGGCGGATGATGATCATCACCCCGACAAAGCCCACAACAATCGCCGTCAATCGTCGCCAGCCGATCTTTTCGCCCAGCAACAGCGCGGCGACCAGTGTCACGACCAAGGGCAGCGACTGCATGATGGCCGACAAATTGGCCAGCGGCATATGTGTCAGCGCGACCAGAAAGCTCCATGTTGCGCCCAGTTCGCCGACCGTCCTGAGCGCCAGCCATAGCCGATCGCGCCCCCGTGGAAACAGGCCCAGCCGCCCGTTCTGCCGCAAGGCAATCAGGCACAGCCCCGCTGCCGCCCCGATCCCGCGCAGGGCAATCACCTGATACAGCGGCATCCCGTCATTGATGACCGCCTTGACCAGCGTATCGTTCAACGTGAACGCCAGCATCGACCCGCACATCAGCATGACACCACGTAGATTGTCGGAAAGCTGCATCGTGGACCCGCAGATGAAAAGGCCCCCCGTCCTAAGACGGAGGGCCGAGATTGGCAACGCCCTGATGGGCGTCAGATCAGATCACTCGCGGCTTTCGACAGTATCGACCAACCCTGAGTCAAGCAGGCCGGTATCTTCGTCCTCGATATCCATCACCATCATCGGGGCGGCCAAGGCGATCGCCTCTTCCGCATCGTGCTTGCGGGCCTCGATCACGGTCTGGTCACGATCCGACGCGATTTTCTTGACGCGACTGGTGGCACCCCCCGTGCCGGCCGGGATCAGACGCCCGACAATGACGTTTTCCTTCAGACCGACCAGCTTGTCACGCTTGCCCTGCACCGAAGCCTCGGTCAAAACGCGCGTGGTTTCCTGGAACGACGCCGCCGAGATGAAGCTGCGGGTCTGCAGGCTGGCCTTGGTGATGCCCAGCAGGATCGGTTCTGCGACGCAAGGCCGCAGACCTCGGGAAATAGCCTTTTCATTGGCCTCGTCCAACTCGGACTTGTCAACGGTTTCGCCTTTCAGCAGCGTGGTTTCGCCGCTGTCGAGGATCTCGAACTTTTGCAGCATTTGGCGCACGATGACTTCGATATGCTTGTCATTGATCTTGACGCCTTGCAGACGGTACACATCCTGCACTTCGTCAATCATGTAGTTGGCAAGCGCCTCAACCCCGAGAATCCGCAAGATGTCATGGGGTGCAGGGTTCCCGTCCATGATGTAATCGCCGCGCTGCACAAAGTCGCCTTCCTGCACCGGGATATGCTTGCCCTTGGGCACCATGTATTCCATGGCCGTCAACGTCGTATCAACCGGTTCAACGGTGATGCGGCGCTTGTTCTTGTAGTCCTTGCCAAAGCGCACATAACCATCGGCTTCGGCGATGATCGCGTGATCCTTGGGGCGGCGGGCTTCGAACAGTTCGGCCACGCGCGGCAGACCGCCCGTGATGTCTTTGGTCTTGGCACCTTCGCGCGGGATACGCGCCACCACGTCGCCGGGCTTGATGGCTTGGCCATCCTCGACTGAAAGAATGGCATCGACCGACATACTATAGGAAATCGGTGCACCGGTTTCACCCCGGACCGGTTCACCGGTTTCGGAATTCATGATTATGATTTCCGGCTTTAGATCATTGCCCTTGGGCGCAGACCGCCAGTCGGACACGATCTTTTGGGTCATGCCGGTGGCTTCGTCAGTATCGTCGCGCACCGAAATGCCCGAAAGCAGGTCGACAAACCGCGCAACACCGGCCTTTTCGGCGATGATCGGCAGGGTATAGGGATCCCATTCGAACAGCTTGGTACCACGCTTGACCTGCGCGCCGTCCTTGACATGCACCTTGGCGCCATAGGTCAGCTTGTGCACCGCCCGGTCCTGACCCGCATCATCCACGATGGCGATCGACATGTTGCGACCCACCACGATCTGTTCGCCGGTGGCATTTGCCAGCAGGTTCGCATTGCGGAATTCGATCCGGCCTTCCTGGCTTGCTTCGAGGAAGCTTTGCTGACCGCCCTGCGCCACGCCACCGATGTGGAAGGTGCGCATGGTCAGCTGCGTTCCCGGCTCGCCAATCGATTGCGCCGCAATGATGCCCACCGCTTCGCCTTGGTTTACCAGCGTGCCGCGTGCCAGGTCACGACCATAGCACATGGCGCAAACGCCCTCTTCAGCCTCGCAAGTCAGCGGGCTGCGGATACGTGCGCTTGCCACGCCCGCCTGATGGATCAGATCGGCGCGACGCTCGTCGATCAACTCGCCGCGCGCCACGATCACATTGGTCGTGCCCGGCACGCAGATGTCATCCGCCGCAACCCGGCCCAGCACGCGGTCGGCCAGAGACTGCATCACCTCACCGTCATTCACCGCCACATCGGCTGTAATCGCTTGGTCGGTGCCACAATCATGGCTGCGGACGATGCAATCTTGCGCCACATCCACCAGACGGCGGGTCAGGTAGCCCGAGTTCGCCGTCTTCAGCGCGGTATCGGCCAGACCCTTACGGGCGCCGTGGGTCGAGTTGAAGTATTCAAGAACGGTAAGACCTTCCTTGAAGTTCGAGATGATCGGCGTCTCGATGATCTCGCCCGACGGCTTGGCCATAAGGCCGCGCATACCGCCCAACTGCTTCATCTGGGTGACCGAACCACGCGCCCCGGAATGCGACATCATATAGACCGAGTTTGGCTCCATCTCGGCGCCATTGGCATCCAACTTGACGGCGGAAATCGTCGCCATCATCGCCTCGGTCACCTTTTCATTGCACTTCGTCCAGGAATCGATCACCTTGTTATACTTCTCGCCTTGGGTGATCAGACCGTCCATATATTGCTGCTCAAAGGCTTTCACCTGATCGCGCGCCTCATTCACGATCGGCCATTTGGTGTCAGGGATCAGCATATCGTCCTTGCCGAATGAAATGCCCGCCTTGAACGCCTCGCGGAAGCCCAGACCCATGATCTGGTCACAGAAGATCACCGATTCTTTCTGGCCGCAGTAGCGGTAGACAGTGTCGATCACGGTCTGCACGTCCTTTTTGCGCAGCAGACGGTTGACAAGGTCAAACGGTGCCTTGGCATTCAGCGGCAGCAGATTGCCAAGCCGCAAACGCCCTGCGGTGGTGTCGAACCGCTTCCAGACGATATTGCCTTCTTCGTCGACCTGACGGATGCGGGCCTTGATTTTCGCATGCAGATGCAGCGAACCGGCCGCCATGGCATGCTCGACCTCTTCGACATCCGAAAAGGCCATGCCTTCACCGGTCATACCCTTGCGTTCCATGGTGGTGTAGTACAGGCCCAACACCATATCCTGCGATGGCACGATGATCGGCGCACCGTTGGCGGGCGACAGCACGTTGTTGGTCGACATCATCAAGACGCGGGCTTCAAGCTGAGCTTCCAGCGACAGCGGTACGTGGACCGCCATCTGGTCGCCGTCGAAGTCGGCGTTGAAGGCCGAGCAAACCAGCGGGTGCAACTGGATTGCCTTGCCCTCAATCAAGATCGGCTCAAAGGCTTGGATGCCCAGACGGTGCAGCGTCGGCGCGCGGTTCAGCAGAACCGGGTGTTCGCGGATCACTTCATCCAGGATGTCCCAAACCTCGGGACGTTCCTTTTCCACCAGCTTCTTGGCCTGCTTGACGGTGCTGGACAGGCCCTTGGCCTCAAGCCGCGAGTAGATGAAGGGCTTGAACAGCTCCAACGCCATCTTCTTGGGCAGACCGCATTGGTGCAGCTTCAACTCTGGCCCAGTCACGATGACCGAACGACCCGAGAAGTCAACGCGCTTGCCGAGCAGGTTCTGACGGAAGCGGCCTTGCTTGCCCTTCAGCATATCGGACAGCGACTTCAGCGGGCGCTTGTTGGTGCCGGTGATGACACGGCCACGACGGCCATTGTCGAACAGGGCGTCAACGGCCTCTTGCAGCATGCGCTTTTCGTTGCGCACGATGATGTCGGGGGCGCGAAGTTCGATCAGCCGCTTCAGACGGTTGTTGCGGTTGATGACGCGGCGGTACAGGTCGTTCAGGTCCGAGGTCGCGAAACGCCCACCATCCAGCGGCACAAGCGGGCGCAGTTCCGGCGGGATCACCGGCAGAACGGTCAGCACCATCCATTCAGGGCGGTTGCCGGATTCAAGGAAGCTTTCGACGATTTTCAACCGCTTGATGATTTTCTTCGGCTTCAACTCGCCAGTGGCCTCTTTCAAGTCCGCCCGCAGGTTTTCAGCCAAGGATTCCAAGTCGATATTGACCAGCATTTCACGGATCGCCTCGGCACCGATATTGGCGGTGAAGGCGTCAGCGCCGTATTGATCCTGCGCGTCGAGATATTCTTCTTCGGTCAATTGCTGCTGATAGGTCAGGTCGGTCAGACCCGGCTCGATCACCACATAGTTTTCGAAATACAGAACGCGCTCCAGATCGCGCAGCGTCATGTCCAGCATCAGGCCGATGCGGCTGGGCAGCGATTTCAGGAACCAGATATGCGCAACCGGGCTGGCCAGCTCGATATGCCCCATCCGCTCGCGCCGCACCTTTTGCAACGTGACTTCCACACCGCATTTTTCGCAGACAACGCCGCGATATTTCATGCGCTTATATTTGCCGCACAGGCATTCGTAATCCTTGATCGGGCCAAAGATCCGCGCGCAGAACAGACCGTCACGCTCGGGCTTGAACGTGCGATAGTTGATGGTTTCCGGCTTTTTGATCTCGCCGAAGGACCACGACAGAATCCGCTCGGGGCTCGCCAAGCTGATCTTGATTTCGTCAAAGGTCTTGAGGGGCGCAACCGGATTGAACGGGTTGGTCGACAGTTCCTGGTTCATCTTCATTCCTATGAATTAGGGGCGGCGGGGAAAGAAAGGTGCGTGCAAGCACACGCCCTACGGCTGGACCGGGGTAGGGTGCGTGATTTCACGCACCCCTCCCGAAACATCCGCTACTCTTCCTCCGCATCCAGGAGTTCCATGTTCAGGCCCAAACCGCGGACCTCTTTGACAAGGACGTTGAACGACTCGGGCACGCCCGCTTCGAAGTTGTCCTCGCCCTTGACGATCGATTCATAGACCTTGGTGCGGCCCGCCACATCGTCAGACTTCACCGTCAGCATTTCCTGCAGGGTATAGGCGGCGCCATAAGCTTCCAGTGCCCAGACCTCCATTTCCCCCAGACGCTGACCACCGAACTGCGCCTTGCCGCCCAGCGGTTGCTGCGTGACCAGCGAATACGGGCCGGTCGAGCGGGCATGCAGCTTGTCGTCGACAAGGTGGTGCAGTTTCAGCATGTACTTCACGCCGACGGTCACCTTGCGGGAAAACTGCTCGCCAGTGCGTCCGTCAAACACCACCGATTGACCCGATGTGTCAAAGCCCGCGCGGGTCAGCGCATCATTGACATCGGCCTCTTTGGCGCCGTCGAATACCGGCGAGGCGATCGGCACTCCCTTGGTCACATTGCCCGCCAGTTCCAGGAAGTCATCCTCGGACCGGCCGGCAAACTCACTGTCATAGGTCTCATCGCCATAAGCATGGCGCACCGCGTCCCGCACCGGAGTCATGTCGCCGGACCGGCGATATTCCTTCAGCGCCTCGTCGATGCGCAGTCCAAGGCCACGCGCAGCCCAGCCCATATGGGTTTCCAGAATCTGACCCACGTTCATCCGCGACGGCACGCCGAGCGGGTTCAGCACCAGATCGACATGCGTACCATCAGCGAGGAAAGGCATATCCTCGATCGGAACGACCTTGGAAATCACGCCCTTGTTGCCATGCCGCCCGGCCATCTTGTCACCCGGTTGCAGCTTGCGCTTGACCGCCACGAACACCTTGACCATCTTCATCACACCGGGCGGCAAATCGTCGCCCCGGCGCACCTTTTCGACCTTGTCGTCGAACCGGTTGTCCAAGGCGCGTTTTTGCGCCTCGAACTGATCATGCAGCGCTTCGACATCCTTGGCGTCGGCCTCTTCGGCCAGGGCCAACTGCCACCACTGACCCTTGGACAGGGTGCCCAACAAGTCCTCGTCCACGGTCGAGCCGGCCTTGATGCCTTTGGGTCCCTTGACTGCTGTCTTGCCGACGATCAGCGTTTTCAGGCGGGAATAGATGTTCCGCTCCAGAATGGTCAATTCATCGTCGCGGTCGCGGGCCAGACGTTCGATTTCTTCACGTTCGATCTGCAGGGCGCGTTCGTCCTTGTCAACGCCGTGCCGGTTGAACACCCGCACTTCGACAATGGTGCCGAAAGCCCCGGGCGGCAGGCGCAGCGACGTGTCGCGTACGTCTGATGCCTTTTCACCAAAGATTGCCCGCAACAGCTTTTCTTCGGGTGTCATCGGGCTTTCGCCTTTGGGCGTGATCTTGCCGACCAGAATGTCGCCGGGCTGAACCTCGGCACCGATATAGACGATGCCGGCCTCATCCAGATTGCGCAAAGCTTCTTCGCCCACGTTTGGAATGTCGCGGGTGATTTCCTCTGGCCCCAGTTTCGTATCGCGTGCCGCAACTTCGTATTCCTCGATATGGATCGAGGTGAACACGTCATCCTTCAGGATACGCTCGGAAATCAGGATACTGTCTTCATAGTTGTAGCCATTCCACGGCATGAAAGCCACGACGACGTTCCGGCCCAAGGCCAACTCGCCCATGTCCGTGCAAGGGCCGTCGGCGACCACTTCGCCACGCAGAACTGTGTCGCCCACCTTGACCAGCGGACGCTGGTTGATGCACGACGACTGATTGCTGCGCTTGAACTTGCGCAGGCGGTAGATGTCCACACCTGGCTCGCCCGGATCCAGCATTTCGGTCGCACGCACCACGATGCGGGTGGCGTCGACCTGGTCTATCACACCGGCGCGGCGCGCCATTATGGCCGCACCGGAATCGCGCGCCACCACCGCTTCAATCCCAGTGCCCACAAAGGGTGCATCGGCCTGCAACAGCGGAACAGCCTGACGCTGCATGTTCGAGCCCATCAGGGCGCGGTTGGCGTCGTCATTTTCCAAGAAGGGAATCAGCGAAGCGGCAACCGAAACCAGTTGTTTCGGGCTGACGTCAATCAGATCAATCGCTTCCGGCGGGTTCAACATGAATTCGCCGGCCTTCCGGCTGGAAATCAGGTCATCGGTGAAGCGTCCCTGATCATCCTGTGCAGCGTTTGCCTGAGCGACCGTGTGGCGCATCTCTTCGGTGGCTGACATGTAAACGACCTCGTCGGTCACCTTGTTGTCCACCACTTTGCGGTAAGGGGTCTCGATGAAGCCATACTTGTTGACCCGTGCAAAGGTCGCCAAGCTGTTGATCAGGCCGATGTTCTGGCCTTCCGGTGTCTCGATCGGGCACATGCGGCCGTAGTGGGTGGGGTGCACGTCGCGCACTTCGAACCCGGCCCGTTCCCGCGTCAAACCGCCCGGCCCAAGGGCCGACAGACGGCGCTTGTGCGTGACTTCGGATAAGGGGTTGGTCTGGTCCATGAACTGCGAAAGCTGGCTGGAGCCGAAGAACTCGCGCACCGCGGCTGCCGCCGGCTTGGCGTTGATCAGGTCTTGCGGCATGATCGTGTCAATCTCGACCGAGGACATGCGTTCCTTGATCGCCCGTTCCATGCGCAGAAGACCGACGCGGTACTGGTTCTCCATCAGCTCGCCAACAGACCGCACGCGACGGTTGCCGAGATGGTCGATGTCGTCGATCTCGCCCTTGCCGTCGCGCAGTTCCGTCAGCGCCTTGATGCAGGCAATGATGTCGCCACGGTCCAGCGTGCGCTGGGTGTCGGGTCGGCCAAGGTCAAGGCGCATGTTCATTTTGACCCGGCCCACGGCGGACAGGTCATAGCGCTCGCTGTCAAAAAACAGCGTGTCGAACAACTGGCTGGCGGCTTCGACGGTCGGCGGTTCGCCGGGGCGCATCACGCGGTAGATGTCCATCAGCGCGGTGTCACGGCCCATGTTCTTGTCGACGGCCATGGTGTTGCGGATGTACGGGCCGGTGTTGACGCCGTCGATATCCAGCACCGGAATGTCGGTGATGCCCTGATCCATCAGCAGCTTCAGCGTGCCGCCCTTGATCCCGCCATCGCGGTCATAATCCATTGTCAATTCATCGCCAGCTTCGACCCAGATTTCGCCGGTCTGTTCGTTGATGATATCCTTGGCCACATAGCGACCGATGATATTGTCGAACGGGACCAGCAGGTTGCTGACCTTGCCTGACTTGATCAGATCGCTGGCCATGCGCGGCGTCATCTTTTCGCCCGCCTTGCACAGCACCTCACCGGTGGCTGCATCGACGATGTCGTAAGATGGACGCGTGCCGCGCAGACGCTCGGGGAAGAACTTGGTCACCCAGCCCTTGTTCTTGACATGGGCGTAGACGACGGTCTGGTAATAGGCATCCATGATGCCTTCCTGATCCATGCCCATGGCATAAAGCAGCGTCGTCACCGGCAATTTGCGGCGACGGTCGATGCGGGCGAACACGATGTCCTTTGCGTCAAACTCGAAATCCAGCCACGAACCGCGATAAGGAATGATGCGGCAAGCAAACAGCAGCTTGCCGCTGGAATGCGTCTTGCCCTTGTCATGGTCGAAGAACACGCCGGGACTGCGATGCATCTGCGAAACGATGACCCGTTCAGTTCCATTGACAATGAACGTGCCATTATGGGTCATCAAGGGCATGTCGCCCATGAACACATCTTGTTCCTTGATATCCTTGACCGACCGCGCTCCCGTGGTTTCATCCACATCGAACACGATCAAGCGCAGCGTCACCTTCAAGGGTGCCGCATAGGTCATGTCGCGCGACTGGCATTCGTCGACGTCGTATTTCGGCTTTTCCAGATCATACCGGACAAATTCCAGCACGGCAGTTTCGTTGAAATCCTTGATCGGAAAGACCGATTGGAACGTGCCCTGTATGCCCTCGCCATCCAGCGGCTTGTCACTGTCGCCAGAGCGCAGGAACAAATCATAAGAGGACTTCTGAACCTCGATCAGGTTCGGCATGTCCAGCACTTCACGGATTTTGCCGAAATACCGGCGAATGCGTTTCTGACCAACGTAAGCTTGCGCCATGCTCGTCGTAACCTTTCATCATCAAGGCGCACGTTTCCGTCGGGCCACGGAAACGCCACCAGGGCGAGAGGGTGCAATGGTTCTATTCATGCCCCCCGTCCCTTAGGGGGGCTCCCGAACCATCACCACGCCTGGAAAGCGGCTCTATTCCTAGAAACAGGCTCTATTCAAAGCCGCTATCAAGACGGGTGGGGCGGGGCCAGCATCCGCAAGCCCCGCCAAACGCATTCCGGCGGGATTATTTCAGCGCAACTTTTGCGCCGGCATCTTCCAGCTTCTTCTTCAGGCCCTCGGCGTCGGCTTTGGACGCGCCTTCCTTGACCTTGCCACCGGCTTCGACCAGGTCCTTGGCTTCCTTCAGGCCCAGACCGGTGATGGTACGCACTTCCTTGATGACGTTGATCTTGTTCGGGCCGGCTTCCAGCAGAACGACGTCAAATTCAGTTTGCTCTTCCACAGGTGCCGCAGCCGCCGCCGCAGGACCAGCCGCCATCATCACAGCGCCGCCAGCGGCAGGCTCGATGCCATACTTGTCTTTCAGGATGGCCTTCAGTTCCACTGCCTGCAGCAGGGTCAGACCAACGATATCTTCCGCGAGTTTGTTCAGATCAGCCATTTTAGGCTCCGTTCAGGTTTGAGTCAGGTTTGAGATTGAGTCCAGCGAGGCGGGTCATCCGCTCGGTGTTTGGGTTGCTCAGGCGGCTTGCCGCTCCTCGATCGTGGTGAGGATGCCCGCGATGTTGCTTGCAGGCGCGCCAATGGCACCGGCGATGTTCGAACCCGGGGCACCAATGCAAGCCGCGATCGAGGCGATGACCTCTTCACGCGATGGCATTGCGGCCACGGCTGTCACACCGGCCTTGTCCAGAACCGCATCGCCCATCGAACCGCCAAGGATGACGAACTTGTCATTGGTCTTGGCATATTCTTCGCAGACCTTCGCCGCAGCGACGGGGTCTTCGGAAAAGGCGAGCACGGTCATGCCCGTGAGCAGGTTACCCATCTTGACGCCGGGTTTCCCATCAAGGGCAATCTTGGCGAGCTTGTTCTTGGCAACGCGGACGGACCCACCCACGTCACGCATTTTCGCGCGCAGGCCCTGCATCTGTGCAACTGTCATACCGGTGTAATGGGCAACCACTACCACGCCAGAGCTTGCGAAGATCTGGCCGAGTTCGTCGACCACTTTCCCTTTTTCAGCTCTATCCACAGTTTCACTCCAAGTTTGGGGGTTTCCCCCCGGCTCATACATGCCCTCGCCAGTCAGCAAGGGCGTTCGGGTCCTTGTTACGAGTCCCGAGGCCAAGATCGCCAAAGGGCGAAATCAATCTCGTTCCCCATCTCAGGCAGGGTATTAAGGCGTTTGCGCGCCACCCACCGTCTCGGACAGGATAGGGCTCAAGGCTGTGCCCCTCGCCCCACCATCCCGCCGCCAGAAGCGTCGGGAATTCGCAACGCATGGTGAGTTGGTACCCACCCTACGCTTGGGGGTAAGGTGGGTACTAAACCCACCCACCGTCTTACTTTGCGGTCGCCGAAGCCAGGTCCACCGACACGCCCGGACCCATCGTCGAGGCCAAAGAGACCTTCTTAAGATAGGTCCCCTTGGCACCGGACGGCTTTGCGCGGCTGACGGCTTCGACAAAGGCGCGGATATTCTGCGCCAGTTTGGCCTCGTCAAATGACATCTTGCCGATGCCGGCGTGGATGACACCGGCCTTTTCGACCTTGAACTGAACCTCGCCACCTTTGGCTGCCGTCACAGCGGTTTTCACGTCCATCGTCACCGTGCCGACCTTGGGGTTCGGCATCAGGTTGCGCGGCCCCAGAATCTTGCCCAGACGGCCGACCAGTGGCATCATGTCGGGCGTCGCGATGCAGCGGTCAAAGTCGATCTTGCCCTGTTGGATCTGTTCCATCAAGTCCTCGGCGCCGACGATATCTGCCCCTGCGGCCTTGGCCTCGTCCGCTTTGGCAGCGCGTGCGAACACGGCGACACGCACCGTCTTGCCGGTACCGTTCGGCAGTTGCACGACGCCACGCACCATCTGATCGGCGTGACGCGGGTCAACCCCGAGGTTCATCGAGATTTCCAGCGTCTCGTCAAACTTGGCTGATGCCGCAGCCTTGATCAGCTTGACCGCCTCATCCACCGCCAACAATGACTTGCCTTCAAAGGCCGCACGCGCAGCAACGCTCCGTTTACCCAGCTTTGCCATGACTTACCCCTTGACCTCGATACCGCAGGACCGGGCGGAGCCAAGGATGATCTTCATCGCCGCTTCGATCGAATTCGCGCTGAGATCCTTCATCTTGGTTTCGGCGATCTTGCGGATCTGCGCGACGGTCACTGATCCCGCCACCACATGGCCCGGCTTGACCGAACCCTTGGCGCGGTTGCGCTTGCCAACCTGCGGCAGACCCGCTGCCTGCTTCAGCAGAAAAGACGCCGGCGTGGTCTTGAATTCCAGGCTGAACGACTTGTCCTGATAGTAGGTGATCACGACAGGCGTCGGGCTGCCCAGCGGCAGATCGGCGGTCTTGGCGTTGAATTCCTTGACGAACATCATGATATTCAGGCCGCGTTGGCCCAGTGCGGGCCCGACCGGCGGGGACGGGTTGGCTTGCCCCGCCTTTACTTGCAGCTTCAGGCTGCCGATAATCTTCTTGGCCATCTGGCCTCTCCTTTGTCACAGCACTTGATCCCTCATGGGTCAAGTCGCGGTTTAGTGGTACGGTTCGTCACGGATCACGCCGCGCTTGCCTCCCACGCACTCACAGTTTCCACAGGGAAACCGTTTTACTCACATCCCTTTAGAGACCTGAGTGAATTCCAGTTCCACAGGCGTTGACCGCCCAAAGATCGAGACCGACACCTTAAGGCGGTTATGGCTCTCATCGACTTCTTCCACCATGCCGTCAAAGCC
>JBAXXO010000019.1:0-20941 GCA_037127855.1 Alphaproteobacteria bacterium | reverse complement strand
ACGCCGGAACACTGCCCGCCGACGCGATCACCGCGGTCGCCACCGCCGACGGCGTGTCGGCCCTGACACCGGCCTTCCGCACCTGGCAGGCGCTTGAATTCACCGTCCCCGGACTTGGAACCTTGCATTTCAACGCCACCTTCCTGGTCGGCGTCTTGCTGATGCTGGTCATCCTGACGATCCAGCATCGCGGCATCGCCAGCACCGCCCGCGCGCAGAAAATCCTCGCCATCATCGTTCTGATTCCCCTGCTGCTGGTCGGCCTCGTGCCGATCTTCAACGGATCGATCGACAGCATGAACGTGACCGGCCTTGTGCCACCGACCGCCGCGTATTCCGGCGTTGACGGCACATGGAACATTGGCGGCTGGACGCTGTTTCTGGGTGGCTTGTACATCGCCGCTTGGTCCACCTACGGCTTTGAAACCGCCGTTTGCTACACCTCGGAACTGAAAAACCCCAAGACCGACACCTTTCGCGCGATCTTCTATTCGGGCCTGCTGTGCTGCGTCTTCTTCTTCCTGATCCCTTTCGCGTTTCAAGGCGTGCTGGGTCAGTCGGGAATGCTGGCCCCGGGCATCGTCGATGGTACGGGCGTGGGCGAGGCTTTGGGCAACATGATCGGCGGCGGCAAGGTCGTCACGCAGATCTTTGTCATCTTGATGATCATGGCGTTGTTCTTGGCGATCATGACCGCCTTGGCGGGGTCGTCGCGCACCTTGTATCAAGGGTCTAGGGATGGTTGGCTGCCGAAATATCTGGGTCAGGTCAATGACAAGGGCGTGCCATCGCGGGCCATGTGGACCGACTTTACCTTCAACTTCTTTCTGCTGGCCCTTGCCTCGGATGTCAGCGGTTATTTTTACGTCCTGGCGATTTCCAATGTCGGCTATATCCTGTTCAACTTCCTGAACCTGAATGCCGGCTGGATTCACCGCATCGACAGCGCGCATCTGGATCGCCCCTGGAAGGCACCAAGCTGGCTGATCGGCATCAACACGCTGCTGGCCTTTGTGAATGCGCTGTTTCTTGGCGCCGGGGCCAAGGTCTGGGGCTATTCCAACGCCCTGTGGGCCGGTCTGCTCTTTGCGTCCCTGATCATCCCGGTTTTCTGGTTTCGGCACTACCTGCAGGACGGCGGCAAGTTTCCCAGACAGGCCTATCTCGACCTTGGCCTGAAAGAGGGTGAACTGGGCGAACGCCGCGCCGGGATGCTGCCCTATCTGGCGCTGCTCGCCGGTGCGGCCGTGGTGCTTTGGGCAAACTGGTTCTTTGTCCTGCCGGGCTGACAGCGCGGCCCGTCGCTGATCTGACACAAGATGGAATGGGGCACAAAGCTGCCCCATTTCGTTTTCTGACAAGAAATATTATTGCATTTCAGGGTTGCCTTTTGCCATGCACTCTCTCAAACTCTGGCGGAATCCATCAAGATAGGGGCATTTCCGCATGACCAATTCCTGGCGATTTTCCGCGTTGATGGATCGTCACCGTGCTCTGGGTTCCAACCTCGAAGATTGGAGCGGGATGGGCACAGCCTGGTCCTATGCCGGCGATCCGAACGCGGAATATGAGGCGATTCGCACCAAGGCCGGCCTGATGGATGTGTCGGGATTGAAAAAGGTCCATATCACCGGGCCCGCGGCAAGCCATGTGATCGAACGTGCAACCACGCGGAATATCGAAAAGCTGATGCCGGGTCGGTCGGTCTATGCAACCATGCTCAACGATGCCGGAAAATTCGTCGATGACTGCGTGATCTACCGGATGGGTCCCAATGCCTTCATGGTGGTGCATGGTTCGGGGTCTGCCCATGAACAACTGACGATGGCAGCCACGGGCCGCGATGTCGCAATAAAGTTCGACGACAACCTGCACAACCTGTCGCTGCAAGGCCCCTTGGCGGTGGACTATCTCGACCCGCACGTCCCCGGCATCCGCGCCCTGCCCTATTTTGCGCATATGCAAACCAGCCTGTTCGGCAAACCCGCCATGATCTCGCGCACCGGCTATACGGGCGAGCGTGGCTATGAACTGTTCGTTCGTGGCCAGGATGCAGGCATGGTCTGGGATCGCATTCTGGATGAGGGCCGAAACAAAGGCATCATCCCCTGCCGCTTTACCACGCTCGACCTGCTGCGTACCGAAAGCTATCTGCTGTTCTTCCCCTTCGACAATTCCGACATGTACCCCTTTGAAAACGAAGGTCCGGGCGATACCCTGTGGGAGCTTGGTCTCGATTTCACGGTGTCGCCCGGCAAAACCGGCTTTCGGGGCGCCGAAGAGCATTATCGCCTGAAGGGCCGGGAACGCTTCAAGATATGGGGCCTGAAACTTGAGGGGCTGAATGCCCCCGGCAATGGCGCGCCGGTGTACCGCGACGGCGTGCAGGTTGGTCTTGTCACGCAGGCCATGCATTCGAACATCAACAATCACACGGTCGCCATCGCACGCCTGCCCGTCGATTGCGCCAATAACGGCACAAAGCTTGAGGTGCGCTGTGGCACCCACGGCCCCATCACCGCCACGACACATGCGATGCCCTTTTACGACATCGACAAAAAGCGCCGCTCGGCCCTTGGCTGACATGACGGCCTTCCCGCCCGCCATCAAAAGCCGCCCGGTCTATGGGCAACTGGCCCCCCGCCCCGGAAAACTGCATCTCGTCGTGGCCGATGGCGAGGGGGCCGAGGCAGTTGCAAACCTGCTGACCCAAGATCCCGCGATGCGGTCTGCCGCACATATCCTTTACACCCCCGGACCGACCGGCACTGACCTTTGGTCGCAGATTCAGGCCCTTGATGCGGCGCAGTCGTTCCGTGCGCCCACCATCCCCACCCTTCTGCCGCGCCTGCAACGCGTGCTTGAGGGTGCCCAGATGGGCACGCAGATATATCTGACCGGGACCGAGGGGCTGATCGGCCAGGCCGAACGCGAGGTCATGGCCCTTGGCTTTCCCTATCGCGACATCCAAAAGGAACATCGCGGTTCGACCCTGCGCCGTGTCCAATGCGTGCATTGCAAGGGCATCACCGAAAACGTTGCGACCGATCCCTTTGCCTGCAGCCATTGCGGATTGCACCTGTTCGTCCGTGACCACTATTCCCGCCGACTGGCCGCCTTTCAAGGCGTCAACATCGACGCCGAGGAACCCGGCAACATCCCACCGCCCGTGGTGCGCTTCGCATGAGCGGTGGTGTCAAACTCGCCGTCCGTGTCAGTCATGTGACCGCGGTGAATGCCCTGATCAAACGGTTTCGCTTCACCGCGCGCAGCGGCGGCCCGCTGCCGGCATTTTCCGGCGGTGCCCATGTCGTGGTCGAGATGGACGACCACGGAACCCGCCGCCTCAACCCCTATTCCCTGATGAGCGACCCGGCCGACACCTCGGCCTATGAAATCTCTGTCCGTCGTGATGACACCGGTCGTGGCGGCTCGCTATACCTGCACAACCATGTCACGCCGGGTATGGACATGATCATCTCCAACCCGATCAACCTGTTTGCGCTGGATGTGCGCGCACGCAAGGTCGTGATGATTGCCGGCGGCATCGGCATAACACCCTTCATGGCGCAGATTGCCCAGTTGGCCCGCCAGAACCGCCCGTTCGAACTGCACTATGCGGCCCGCTCTGCCGCGCTTGGCGCCTATATGGACAGGCTGACAGCCGCCCATCCCGGTCGCGTCCATTGCTACCTTGACGACCAGAACCAGAAAATCGACCTGACGCGCCTGCTGGCAACCCAACCCATCGGCACCCATCTGTATGTCTGCGGCCCAAAACCCATGATCGATTGGGCGCTGCAAACCGCCGCCCAGATGGGCTGGCCAAAGGGCGCCGTGCATCACGAGGAGTTCTTGGCGCCGGGCACCGGCCTGCCCTTTCAGGTCCATCTTGCCGCAACCGACAAGACCATCACCGTCGGCACCGCCCAATCCCTGCTCGAGGCGATGGAGGCCGCCGGCGTCGACGCCCCCTATATGTGCCGGGGTGGCGCTTGCGGCCAATGCGAAACCACTGTTCTGTCCTGTGACGGTCAGATCCTGCACCGCGACCACTGGCTGACCGCCGAAGACAGCGCATCGGGGCAAAAGATCATGCCCTGCGTCTCGCGCTTTGAAGGCAAATCTCTTGTGATCGACCGATAGGAGCTAGCATGAGCCTTGATTTCAAACCCGATTTCAGCACCGGTTTTCGCGATGAAACATTTCGCGACGATTTTACCTACCGCAATTCACCCCAAGGCATCTTGCGATTTCCCTTCCCCTTCGACCGCGACGACTACATGTATGCGGTCAATATGGAACCCCACACCAAGGGCCGCGCGGGCTCGGTGTTCGAACATGAATTTGACGTCGACGAACATTATGTCGCCGAAATGCTTGACCGCGCAAAGGTGCTGGCCGAGGATCCGCTGCGCTGCCAGTCCTTGCCACATATGGAACTGGCGGGCTGGGACCTGCTGGAACTGATCATGCAATCCAAGGCCCGCGACTACCCGCAATGGTTCACCCTGACCACCGATGGCGACCGCTGGCACTGGATCAACCGACCTTTGGGCATCGAGCAGCACTTCATCTTCATGGATGCGTCAACTCTGCCCTGTGGCCCGTTCGAATACATCACCCGCCAGACTCAGGGTGATTTTTCGTTGCAGGATGAACGCGACAATGACCTTTGGATGGATGCCGGGATGATCACCTCGCAGGCCGACTGGTCGCTCGATTTCGACATCGGGATGAGCTTCATGGAATGGCACGCCCCGGTGCCCTTGGCGCATGAAAAAGGCATCTTCGACCGCGCCCTGAAATTCCTGCTGAAACTGCAGGTCGGCGCGCCGGTCCGCCGTTTCAACTGGACGATGACGGTCAACCCATTGCTTGACACAGCGCCCGAAACCTATCCGGTTTGGGGGCCCACCCGCACCTCGCTCACCCAGACCAACATGGGCGACAAGATGCATTTGCGGGTGGAACTGCAGGCCCTGTTCCGCCTGCCGCGATCGAACGCCATCGCCTTTTCGATCCGCTGCTATCTCGGCAAGTTCGAGGAACTGGTCACCCAGCCCAAATGGGCGCGCCGCCTTCACCGTGTGGTGCGCGACATCCATCCCGACGTTGCCGCCTATAAAGGCTTCTTGCGCAACCGCGATGCGATGACACACTGGCTCTCCGCCTATGACGACGGCGCGCCGACCTCGCCAGGCTGGTGGCCGCAAGACTGATCCGCCCGATTCGGTCGCGCCTGCGTGAATTGGTTAACGCCCCTGTTGCCGGTTTTCTTGTAGCGGCGATGTAGGCCGATTGTAGGTGGTTTGTAGGTGCCGATATTGCCCGAAATCCGCCCAGTTAACACAACGTCCGCAAAGGCTTAGCAGCCAACTGGCGCTCAAAGTATTCTTGACCTGCGACACCGCGCGCCTTGTACCAACACCCCATTTGCGTTATTCTTGCCAAGCAATAACGTTAACCCAGATGAAAATCCCGAAAAGGGACTCCATGTCAGACAGCCCCTATCCCAGCGTCATCGAGGGCCGTCCCCGCCCCAGCCGAATCCTGACCCCCCGCGATCTGGATCGCCATTCCGGCCGCGAACGGCACAGCATCGCCGGCGGCAGCGCCGCGTTGATCCGTGTTGGCGCCGGTGACAAACTGACCGTCATCAACGATGAAGGTGGCCAAATCGCCGAACTCGTCGCAACTGCGCCCGATGGCCGCGCCGATCCGACCCTGTTGAACCACCCCACCAACACCACCGCCGAGGGCCTCAACTCCTTGCTTTCGCTAGGTGATCTGGCATCCCCCGGAATGACCCGCCTGCGCAGATCCATCGCCGCCCACGGGATCGACGTGACCCGCGCCATCCGTTTGTTCGACGCGGAAACGCGTGCAGGCGCGCGCCAAAGCTTCACGGTCCAATCGGATGGCTGGCTTGTTCTCGCCGCGCCTGGCCTGCCCATGTCGCCCCATGCACAGGATACCGCCACCCCGATTTCGCTTGAAATCCACCGCGCCACCCCGCGACACGTTGGCCGTTACGACTTGCCAGAGCCCCTCGCCGACCCCGTGCAAGACATCCGCGTGACCTCTTCCACCGCCCGCGCCTTCACCGTCAAGGCTGGCGAATTCATCCAGATCATCGACGTTGACGGACGCCAGATGACGGATTTTCAATGCTTTTCCGCGCGCAAACTGGATCGGGGCCTCCAGCTTCCGATCGATGTCACGACATCCCGCACCTTCACGGGTCACGCCTATTCCATGCCCGGCCTGCACTCCAAATACTTCGATCAGGACTGGGAACCCCTGGTCGAGGTCTATCAAGATACGGTCGGGCGTCACGACGCCTTTGCGATGGCCTGTGCCGCCAAATATTACGACGACATCGGCTATCCCGGTCACGTCAACTGCTCGGACAATTTCAACGCAGCCCTTGCCGGCTTCAGCATCGCGCCCCGTCCGGGCTGGATGGCGGTCAACTTCTTTTACAACACATCCATCGACGCCACGGGTGCACTGACCAGCGACGAGGCGTGGAGCCGTCCCGGCGATTATGTCCTGATGCGCGCTTTGACCGACCTGGTCTGCGTCTCCTCCGCCTGCCCCGATGACACCAGCCCCGGCAATGGCTGGAACCCGACCGACATTCATGTGCGAACCTATTCCGGTGCTGAAACCTTCTCGCGCGCCGTCGCA
The DNA here is from genome assembly GCA_037127855.1 of Alphaproteobacteria bacterium. Lineage (GTDB taxonomy): Bacteria > Pseudomonadota > Alphaproteobacteria > Rhodobacterales > Rhodobacteraceae > Stagnihabitans. Next base: position 14,248 of record JBAXXO010000019.1, on the reverse strand, counting down.
TGGCGCACGACCCCAGATGCAGAGCCGAAGATGAGCAAAGAAACCGCTTTCCACCCACGCACCGCCGCGCTGACGCGTAACATGATAGAATATAAGGGCTATTGGCTTCCCCAAGCCTACCGAGAGGGCTCGATAGCCGAGTATTGGGCCTGCCGCGAGCGGGCCGTGGTCATCGATCTGTCCCCGTTGCGCAAGGTCGAGGTGACCGGCCCGGACGCCGAGGCGCTGTTGCAATACTGCCTGACGCGCGATGTCAAAAAGCTCAGTCAGGGTCAGGTCGTCTACTCGGCAATGTGCTACGACCACGGTGGCATGATTGATGACGGCACCCTGTTCCGCCTGTCGAAAGACAACTTTCGCTGGATCGGCGGCGACGAGTTTGGCGGTGTCTGGCTGCGCGAACAGGCCCAAAAGGCAGGCTTGCAGGTGCTGGTTCGCGCGTCGACAGACCAGATGCACAACATTGCCGTGCAGGGGCCGAAATCGCGCGACATCCTGAAAAAGATCATCTGGACGGCTGGTCTGCAGCCGTCGATCGACGAATTGGGCTGGTTCCGCTTTGCCATCGCCCGATTGGGTTCGGCCAGTGGCATACCACTGGTGGTATCGCGCACCGGCTACACCGGCGAACTCGGATATGAGGTTTTCTGCCACCCCAAGGACGCCGTCGAACTTTACGACGCCGTAACCGTGGCAGGTGCGGCGTTTGGGATGCTGCCCATGGGTCTGGCGGCGCTGGATATGGTGCGCATCGAGGCTGGCTTGATCTTTGCCGGCAATGATTTCAGCGACCAGACCGACCCGTTCGAGGCCGGCATCGGCTTTACGGTCCCCCTGAAAACCAAGGCAGACGACTTTATCGGTCGCACGGCCCTGATCCGACGCAAAGACAATCCGTCACGCAAATTCATAGGGTTAGAGATCGACACCGCCGTCGATGTCGGCCATGGCGATCCCCTCTTTATCGGGCGCGCCCAAGTGGGCGTGGTCTGTTCGGCCACCCGCTCGCCCCTCTTGGGCAAGAACATCGCGCTTGCCCGCGTTGACATGGCCCATGCCGAACTTGGCACAAGGTTACAGGTTGGCAAGCTTGACGGCCACCAAAAACGCTTGCCTGCAGAAATCGTAAACCTTTCCGCCTATGACCCCAAGAAGACCAAGCCGCAAAGCTAACCCCTGGACCCTGAACATGCGCTATTCCGGATTTCGAGTGATCGCCGAGGCCTTGACCGGCCACAAGGGTTGGAAGCCGCTGTGGCGGGACCCGGACCCGAAAGCGGCCTATGATTATGTGATCGTCGGTGGCGGCGGTCATGGGCTGGCGACCGCCTACTACCTGGCCAAAGAGTTCAAGCAAGCCAGAATCGCGGTGCTGGAAAAAGGTTATCTCGGCGGCGGCAACGTTGGTCGCAACACAACGATCATCCGCTCCAACTACCTGCTCGACGGCAATGAACCGTTTTACGAGTTCAGCCTGAAACTGTGGGAAGGGTTGGAGCAGGATTTCAACTACAACGCCATGGTCAGCCAGCGCGGCATCATCAATCTGATCCACACCGATGCGCAACGCGATGCTTTCACCCGCCGCGCCAACGCAATGGTCCTGCATGGCGCTGACGCCGAAATGCTGAACCGCGATCAAGTCAAAGCCCTGTATCCGTTTCTGAATTTCGACAATGCACGCTTTCCGATCAAAGGGGCGATCGCCCAGAAACGTGGCGGCACGGTTCGTCACGATGCCGTCGCCTGGGGCTATGCGCGGGGTGCGGACCAGCGCGGCGTCGACCTGATCCAGAACTGCGAAGTCATCGGTATGCGTATTGAAAACGGCCGAATTCTTGGCGTCGAAACCACCCGTGGCCATATCGGGGCCGGTAAGGTCGGCGTCGCGGTTGCAGGCGCGTCATCTCGTGTCATGGATCATGCTGGAATGCGCCTGCCCATCGAAAGCCACGTCTTGCAGGCTTTTGTTTCCGAGGGGCTCAAACCCTTGATTGACGGCGTGATGACCTTTGGTGCAGGGCATTTCTACGTCTCGCAATCCGACAAGGGCGGGTTGGTGTTCGGCGGCGATATCGACGGCTACAACTCCTACGCCCAACGCGGCAACCTTCCGGTGATCGAAGATGTGGCCGAGGGCGGCATGGCACTGATGCCGATGCTGGGTCGTGCCCGGTTGCTGCGGGCCTGGGGTGGAATCATGGATATGTCGATGGATGGTAGCCCGATTATCGACAAGACCGACATAAACGGCCTCTATTTCAACGGCGGCTGGTGCTATGGCGGGTTCAAGGCGACCCCGGCCTCTGGCTGGTGCTTTGCCCATCTGCTGGCCCGCGACGAACCGCATCCCAAAGCCGCCGCCTACAGGTTTGACCGCTTTGCAAAGGGATTGATGATCGATGAAAAGGGTCAGGGCGCAACGCCGAACCTGCATTAGGACATGCGCGGTTTCAAACTGCGAACTGGAAAGAGGCTGTCATGATCATAAACCATCCTTTGCTTGGCCCCCGCGATGCACAGGAATTCATTTATCTTGGCGATGCCAGCCTGATTGCCCGCCCCGATGGCCTGACCGCCAGCCCGCAGGCCTTTCTCGACTATGCCTATCAGCGGACCAACCCGGCAGGTCTGCATCGGGAACTGTGGTATCACGAACAGGGTGACCGGTCCTGGCTGGTGGTGACACGCAACACCGTCACCCATGAAATCACCCTCGTCGAACTCGCCCGTGACGTGGCACGACGCGAAGGGCGCAGCAAATGACCCAAGTCAAACGTATCGCAGGCGGCCAGATCGACCGCACCCGAACACTGCATTTCAGCTTTGACGGCCAATCATTGACGGGCCATCCCGGCGATACTTTGGCGTCAGCGCTATTGGCCAACAACATTCGCCTGATGGGCCGCAGCTTCAAATACCACCGTCCGCGCGGTGTATTTTCCGCTGGGTCCGAAGAGCCGAATGCGCTGGTCGAACTGCGGCCAGGCGCGCGACAGGAACCCAATACCCGGGCCACCGTCGCAGAACTGTTTGACGGGCTGACCGCGCAAAGCCAGAACCGCTGGCCCAATCTGCGCTTTGACGCGTTATCAATCAACGACCGGCTGAATGCGTTCTTTACAGCGGGTTTTTATTACAAGACCTTCATGTGGCCCGCTGTTTTCTGGGAAAAACTGTATGAGCCGATTATCCGTCGCGCCGCTGGCCTTGGATCGCTGTCGCGACTGGACGACCCCGACAGCTATGACAAAGGCTTCTTGCACTGCGATCTTCTGATCATCGGTGCGGGGCCTGCTGGCCTTATGGCGGCGCTGACGGCCGGTCGGTCAGGGGCGCGTGTCATTCTGGCGGATGAGGATTTCCGGATGGGCGGACGCCTGAATGCGGAAACTTACGGCATCGGCGATCAAGCAGGGGCTGACTGGGCGGCCTTGGTTCTGGAAGAACTGGCGACGCTGCCTTCCGTGCGGCTGATGTCACGCACAACGATCTTGGGCGCTTTTGACCACGGTATCTTTTCCGCAGTCGAGCGGGTTTCGGATCATCTGGCTGTCCCGCTGCCGGGCAAACCGCGTCAGACGCTATGGCGCATCTATGCCAAGCGAAGCATCAACGCCGGCGGTGCCACCGAGCGCCCCATCGCCTTTGAAAACAATGATCGGCCCGGTATCATGCTGGCAGGTGCGCTGCGGGCCTATGCCAATCGCTGGGGGGTGTCAGTCGGCGACCGGATCGCGGTTTTTACCAACAACGACGATGGCTTGCGCACCGCTCTCGACCTGCAGGCAAAGGGAGTAGACGTGGTCGCGGTCATCGACCCGCGCAAGGATGGCGCTCTGCTGCCGGGAATCCGTCATCTGCGCGGCGCAACTGTAGTCGACACTGCCGGAAGGTTGGGCCTGACATCCATCACCGTCCGCCTTGGCAACGGCAAGGCGGAAACACTGGCCGTCTCGGCGCTAGGCGTGTCGGGCGGATGGAATCCAAACCTCAACATTACCTCGCACCACCGATCCCGCCCGGTCTGGAATGCCGACATCACGGCCTTCGTGCCCGGCGCAGATGGTCCGCCCGGCCTGACTTCGGCTGGCGCGGCGTCTGGCGCGATGTCCACGCATGCGGCGCTTGCCACGGGCCAGGCGCAAGCCCTGTCGGTCTTGCAGGCACTGGGGTTTGCCCATCGCACCGATGTCTTGCCAAAGGCAGAAGATGCACCCCTCAACCTGCTGCCATTGTGGTATGCGCCCGGCGGCGAGGGCCGAGCATGGATCGACCAACAGAACGACGTCACGGTCAAAGACATCAAACTCGCCCATCAAGAGAACATGGTGTCGGTCGAGCATATGAAACGCTATACGACATTGGGTATGGCCACCGATCAGGGCAAAACCGGCAATGTTCTGGGTCTGGCCTTGATGGCCGAACTGACCGGTCAATCGATTCCCGAAACCGGTACGACAATCTATCGCCCGCCCTACACGCCTGTCGCTTTGGGCGCCTTGGCAGGTCGGGCGCGGGGACAAGACTTCAAACCCTTGCGCCTGACACCAAGCCATCATTGGGCCAAAGAGCAGGGCGCCACCTTTGTCGAAGTCGGCTATTGGCTGCGGACGCAGTGGCTTCCTCGCCCCGGCGAGACGACCTGGCGTCAATCCGTAGACCGTGAAGTGCTTGCAACCCGCAAGTCTGTTGGCATCTGCGATGTGACGACCCTGGGCAAGATCGACATTCAGGGCACCGATGCCGGCGCATTTCTGGACCGAGTGTATGCCAACACGTTTAGTACCTTGCCAGTCGGAAAATGTCGTTACGGCCTGATGCTGCGCGAGGACGGCATGGTGTTTGACGACGGGACCACCGCGCGTCTTGCGCCACATGAATATGTGATGACGACCACGACCGCAAACGCCGTAGCGGTCTTTCGTCATCTGGAGTTTTGCCGTCAGGTCCTCTGGCCTGATATGGATGTGCAACTGATCTCGACGACCGAGGCTTGGGCGCAGTATTCGGTCGCTGGCCCTAACGCACGAAAACTGCTCGAAAAAATCGTGGATCAGGATATCTCGGACACTGCGTTGCCCTATATGGGCTGCGGCGCGGTCACGATCGGCGGCCTGCGCGCGCGAATCTTCCGAATATCCTTTTCGGGCGAGTTGGCCTATGAAATCGCCGTGCCGACGCGCTATGGCGATGGGTTGATCCGCAGGCTGGTGGCCGAAGGTGCCGCGTTTGAGGCGGTGGTCTATGGCACTGAAGCCTTGGGCGTGATGCGGGTCGAGAAGGGTCACGTTGCCGGCAATGAACTGAATGGACAGTCAACTGCCCTGAACATGGGCCTTGGCAAGATGGTTTCGCGCAAGAAAGACAGTATCGGCATGCCGCTTTCCCAGCGTGAGGCCATGGTGGCAGAGGATGGCTATCGTCTGGTCGGCGTCATGCCTGTGGATAAGACAGCCGCACTCTCCGCGGGCAGTCATTTGCTGGACGTCGGTGCCGAACCGGTTGCTGCAAATGACGGTGGCTGGCTGACCTCGATGGTCTGGTCGCCGCATCTTGGCAGCCTGATTGCGCTTGCCTATCTGAAGGCGGGTGACCAGAAACTGGGACAGCGGATGCGGGCGGTGAACTTCATGACCAAGCAAGACACGCTGGTCGAAATCGTCAGCCCCCAATTCATCGACCCTCAGGGGGATCGTTTGCGTGGATAACAATCTTAAATCACTGTCAGCGCTTGGCAAACCCACTGCTTTGATTTTGCAGATCGGTCCATTCAAGATTACGGAGCGTATGAATGTGGCATTGGCTTCGCTGGCCACACGACGCGGACAGGGCACCGAATTCAAAAACCGTGCGCAACTGGCCGGAGTACCGCTTCCGCCACCAGCGACGTCCGAAAGGAATGATCCGTTCGGGGCCTTCTGGGTAACGCCCGAGATGTGGTTCATCGAGGCGCCCCTACCGATGTTTGAAGATATCGCCGCCAAACTGAAAGCAGCCTTTGGCGACACTGCGTCAATCACCGAACAGACTGACGCATGGGTACGCTTCGATCTGTCCGCCCCCAATCCGTCACACCTGCTGGAGCGGTTGTCGAATATCGACGTCGATCGGGTGCCGGACGGTCATGCCAGTCGCACAGTGATCGATCATGTTGGCTGCTATCTGATCCGTAGAAATGCCAACGAAGTTACTCTGTATGGTCCAAGATCGTCAGCCAACAGCTTGCTTCACGCGATCACAGTGGCGGCCGAATCCCTGCTGTGACCCAAGAAGTCCTTTACTTGGCAGTCGAAGTGTTTCCCAATGTAAAGAACTCATTGATGGCCAGATCGGATATGCAATGAACGATTCAACATCGGATGGCGGACCCAGTTTACCGCGCGGCAAACCCGCATTTGATCAAGACCCGCACCGTGTCCGCGAAATCAGCGAGCGCAACCTCGAGGCCGCAATAGGTCGCGAAGTGCGCAACTTTCGCCGCCAGCAAGGGATGACGGTCGCGGATCTGGCGGCCATCACCGGGCTGTCCATCGGAATGCTGTCAAAGATCGAAAACGGCAACACATCGCCTTCGTTGACCACCTTGCAAATATTAAGCCATGCCTTTTCCGTGCCCGTCACGGCATTTTTCAAAAGCTACGAGGAACGGCGTGAGGCACAGCATGTCAAGGCTGGCACCCATGTCGAAATTGAACGCCGGGGCACGCGTGCCGGGCATCAGTACAATCTGCTGGGACATATCGGATCAAATGCGTCGGGTGTCGTCGTTGAACCCTACTTGATTACGCTGAACTCACAAAGTGATGTTTTCCCGGCTTTTCAGCATGAGGGACTGGAACTGCTGTTCATGTTGGAGGGTGAAGTAGATTACCGGCATGGCGACACGATCTATGCGCTCAAGACAGGTGACAGCTTCTTTTTTGATGCGGATGCACCGCACGGGCCCGAAGTGCTGGTGAAACTTCCCGCACGGTATCTGTCGGTGATTTCCTATCCACAGGGCTGATTTGCGCAAAACTTCCGCAGCAACCCGCCCGCTTGGTGAAAAAAGTTTCTTAGAAGTTGAATACTGGCGTTCATGTTGATAGCGTGACGCAATAATCGAAAGGAAGGCGAATCCATGTGTGGCATCGTTGGGTTGTTTTTGAAAGACAGCAAGCTGGAGCCTGTGCTGGGGGCCATGCTGACCGACATGTTGATCACGATGACCGACCGTGGTCCGGATTCGGCAGGCATTGCGATCTATGGGCGCCCGACACTGGGACACGCAAAACTGACGGTACAATCCGCCGATCCTTCGCGCGATTTCGATAGGCTGGGGCAAAGCCTGAGCGAGGTTATCGGCAGCGATGTGACCGTGGAAATCAAAGACACCCATGCCGTGATCGGACTTGCGGCGGCAAAAATTGATGCCGCACGCAGCGCGCTGAACTCGCTGCGCCCCGGGTTGAAGATGATGAGTGTGGGCGACAGCATCGAGATATTCAAAGAAGTGGGTCTTCCCCGCGATGTGGCCGCCAAGTTTCGCGTGGCCGAGATGGCAGGCACTCATGGCATTGGCCACACGCGCATGGCAACCGAATCCGCAGTAACCACGATGGGCGCGCATCCCTTTTCGACGGGTTCCGATCAATGCCTCGTCCACAATGGATCGCTCTCGAACCACAACTCGGTCCGACGCGACTTGAAACGCGCGGGAATGACCTTCGAAACAGAAAACGACACCGAAGTTGCGGCCGCCTTCATTAGCCACAAGTTGCAGTCAGGTGAAAAGCTGGGCGACGCGATGGCGGCGACCTTGACCGATCTGGACGGCTTTTTCACCTTCGTAGTTGGCACCAAGAATGGCTTTGGCGTCGTGCGTGACCCGATTGCCTGCAAGCCAGCCGTCATGGCCGAGACGGACGAATATGTGGCGTTTGGTTCCGAATACCGCGCTTTGGTCAACCTTCCGGGGATCGACACCGCCCGCGTCTGGGAACCCGAACCCGCCACTGTCTATTTCTGGGAGCGTTGAATGCAGTCCTTTGATCTTGGCAAAGACGGCCTTCGTGCACTGAATGCGGCGCTGCACGGCCTGAAGGGTCAAACCAACATGACCCAATGGCAAGTGATCAATCCCAAGGGCGCCCATGCAATCGCCGCCGGTGTGGATGCACCGGTTGACATCACCGTCAGGGGGTCAACGGGCTACTATTGCGCCGGCATGAACAAACAGGCGACCATCCGCATCAAAGGCTCGGCCGGACCCGGAGTGGCCGAAAACATGATGTCCGGCACCGTGATCATTGACGGGGATGCCAGCCAATATGCGGGGGCGACTGGCAATGGCGGCTTGTTGGTGATCAAAGGTAATGCCTCCTCGCGGTGCGGCATTTCGATGAAGGGCATCGACATCGTGGTGCACGGGAATATCGGCCATATGTCGGCCTTCATGGCCCAATCCGGCAATATTGTCTGCCTCGGCAATGCCGGCGAGGCTTTGGGCGACAGCCTGTATGAAGCAAGGCTTTTCATACGTGGTGACGTCAAATCACTCGGTGCCGACTGTATCGAAAAAGAAATGCGACCCGAGCATCTTTCGCTGCTGGCAGACCTTTTGAAGCGGGGCGAGGCGGACGACAAGGCCAGCCCACGTGACTTTCGCCGCTATGGCTCGGCCCGCCAACTCTACAGTTTCAACATCGACAATGCCGCGTCGTATTAGGGCCGCACAATGACCGATTTTCCTCGCACACCGCCGCGCTTTTCGGCCACTTTTACCCCCGCGATCAACGCTGAAATTCGCCGCGCTGCCGCAACTGGCATCTACGACATTCGTGGCGGTGGCACGAAACGCCACTTGCCGCATTTCGACGATCTGCTGTTTTTGGGTGCCTCGATCAGTCGCTATCCGCTGGAAGGCTACCGTGAGAAATGCGCAACCGATGTCTGGCTGGGCACCCGCCATGCCAAAACGCCCATCCATCTGGACATTCCGATTACAATCGCAGGCATGAGCTTTGGGGCCCTTTCTGGCCCCGCCAAAGAGGCTCTCGGCCGTGGGGCATCCGCTGCGGGGACATCGACAACGACGGGCGATGGCGGCATGACCGAAGAGGAACGCGGGCATTCGCGAACCCTTGTGTACCAATACCTGCCCAGCCGATATGGCATGAACCCCGACGACCTGCGCCGGGCGGATGCGATTGAAATCGTTGTTGGTCAAGGCGCCAAACCGGGCGGTGGTGGCATGTTGCTGGGTCAAAAAATCAGTGACCGCGTTGCCAAAATGCGAAATCTTCCCAAGGGCATAGACCAACGTTCCGCATGCCGCCATCCGGATTGGACTGGGCCGGATGACCTTGAAATCAAGATCATGGAACTGCGCGAAATCACGGATTGGGAAAAACCGATTTATGTCAAGGTCGGCGGCGCGCGGCCCTATTATGATACGGCGCTTGCGGTCAAATCCGGCGCCGATGTTGTGGTTCTGGACGGTATGCAGGGTGGCACCGCGGCGACACAGGATGTATTCATCGAACATGTCGGAATGCCTATCCTCGCCTGCATCCCCCAAGCGGTCAAGGCTTTGCAAGACCTTGGCATGCATCGTAAGGTGCAACTGATTGTATCGGGTGGAATCCGAACCGGGGCAGATGTTGCAAAGGCAATGGCTTTGGGGGCGGATGCTGTATCGATCGGTACCGCAGCCTTGATCGCTCTGGGTGACAATGATCCTCGATGGGAAGCAGAATACCAAAAGCTTGGCACGACAGCCGACGCCTACGACGACTGGCATGAGGGACGCGATCCAGCAGGCATCACCACCCAAGACCCCGAGCTGTCGGCCCGTTTCGACCCGATCCTCGGCGGCCGCCGCCTGAAGAACTATCTCAAGGTCATGACGCTGGAAGCACAAACAATTGCCCGTGCATGCGGAAAGAACCATCTTCATAATCTGGAACCCGAGGACTTGTGCGCCCTGACCATCGAGGCAGCGGCAATGGCGGGGGTTCCCATTGCAGGAACCAACTGGATTCCAGGCCACACGGCCTTCTGATGTGGCCAAAAAAAGGGGAGTAAGCGAGATGGCAAGAGACTTGGCCAAATGGGCCAAAGAAAAGGGCGTCAAGTATTTCATGATCTCTTACACCGATCTTTTCGGTGGGCAACGCGCCAAACTTGTGCCAACTCAGGCGATCAATGACATGGCGCAAGAGGGCGCAGGCTTTGCAGGTTTCGCCACATGGCTTGATCTGACCCCTGCCCATCCCGATCTGATGGCGGTGCCCGACCCGTCTAGCGCGATCCAGTTGCCGTGGAAAAAGGACGTGGCCTGGGTCGCCGCCCGCGCCACGATGGAGGGGCAGCTGGTCGCTCAAGCCCCACGCAACGTGCTGGAAAAGCTTGTGACCGAAGCGGCCGCCGAAGGTTTGCGCGTCAAAACCGGGGTGGAACCTGAATTCTTTTTGCTGACTGCGGATGGCAAGCAGATATCAGACCCCTACGACACCGCAGAAAAGCCGTGCTACGACCAGCAAGCCGTGATGCGCCGCTATGACGTGATCAGCGAGGTCTGCGATTACATGCTGGAACTTGGCTGGGAAGCATATCAGAACGACCACGAAGATGCAGTCGGGCAGTTCGAAATGAACTGGAAATACGACGATGCTTTGGCAACCGCCGACAAGCATTCCTTCTTTAAATTCATGATGAAATCGGTGGCTGAAAAGCACGGCTTTCGCGCAAGCTTCATGCCCAAACCGTTCAAGGGTCTGACGGGTTCGGGCTGCCACGCCCATATCTCGGTCTGGTCGCTTGACGGCAAAACCAACGTTTTTGCCGACAAATCCAAGGAACTGAACCTTTCCGACAAGGGCCGCAACTTCCTTGGTGGCATCATGAAACATGCCAGCGCCCTGGCCGCCATCTGCAACCCGACCGTCAACAGTTACAAACGCATCAACGCGCCCCGAACCTCTTCCGGGGCCACATGGGCCCCCAACACCGTGACCTGGACCGGCAACAACCGCACCCATATGGTGCGCGTCCCCGGCCCTGGCCGATTTGAGCTTCGCTTGCCCGACGGTGCCGCCAACCCCTATCTGCTGCAAGCCGTGATCATCGCCGCGGGTCTCGACGGGGTTCGCACCAAAGCCGACCCCGGCAATCGCCATGACATAGACATGTACCAAATGGGTCACACCGTGACCGACGCCCCCAAACTGCCTTTGAACCTGCTTGACGCCTTGCGCGATTTCGACAGGGACGTAACGCTGAAGGCGGCGATGGGCGAAGAGTTCTCGACCGCCTATCTCAATCTCAAGCACAAGGAATGGGACAGTTACGCCGCGCATTTCTCGGTTTGGGAGAATGAGAACACACTCGATATCTGATCCCAGCGAATTGTTAGGGCCATTTTCGTGATGGAGCCAGTGAGTAACGAGACGCAGTTCAACCAGAATGACAGCGCCAAAAAGCAAGTGGTCAGAGTCGGATCACCTGAACTTCATTGCCTTTCGCCGAAAGAGCGATTTCGCCCCTGCAAAGGCGCAGGGCATCATCTCCGAATGCCTCGGCGCGCCAACCTTTCAGCGCCTCGAGACCACGCTCGCCCGCCGCAATCGCATCAAGGTCACCCGCCGAGGCAATAAGTTTCGCCGCAACCCCTAGGCTTTCCGATTTTGCCTTTAGAAGAACGCGCAACAAATCCGCTAAGGCTGGATTGACCTGCAAATGCTCTCGCGACAGGTCAGGTTTCGGCAAATCTTCGGGACGCGTTTCCATGCCCGCCTTGATTGCCGCCAAAATACCGTCAGCGATTTCCGACTTGCGCCCTTCACGTAACAGCAGCCGCGATCTGCCCAACTCCTCATGCGTCGTTGGACGGGTCGAAGCCAGTTCCAGCAGCGCATCGTCCTTCATCACTCGACTGCGTGGCACATTCTGCCTCTGTGCATATGTCTCCCGAAAACGGGCCAACTCGCGAACGATGGCCAGAAACCGACCAGATGTCGTTCGGGTCTTGACGCGCAGCCAAGCCTCCTCTGGATGGGTCGTATAGGTAGCAGGGTCCATCAAGACACCGAGTTCCTCTTCGACCCAAGAGATGCGCCCAGACTTGGCCAATTGTGCTGACAAGAATTCGTAGATAACACGCAGATGCGTGACATCGGCCAAGGCATAGTCCATTTGCGGCTTGGAAAGTGGCCGGTGCGACCAATCCGTAAAACGCGAGGTCTTGTCAAGATCAGCCTTGGCGATCTTCTTTACCAAAGTTTCATAGCCGGCCTGTTCTCCAAACCCACATACCATCGCGGCAACCTGCGTGTCGAACAGCGGATAAGGAAAGACATTCCCTTCGATAAAGAAAATCTCAAGATCCTGCCGGGCTGCATGAAAGACCTTTACGGTGGCCTTGTGACGAAACAGGTCGTAGAGCGGGTCCAGTGCCATGTTCGCGCCTTCAATCGGGTCGATCAGCACAGCATCGCCATCTTTGCCGGGTAAAGCAGCCTGGATCAGGCATAGCTTTGACCAATAGGTCCGCTCGCGCAGAAATTCAGTGTCCAGTGTCACATAGGGCTGGGACTTGGCGGCGGCGCAAAAGGTTGCAAGATCCTCGGTCGTCGTGATCAAACGCATCGGGTGTCTTTCGATTTGGCCGGTGTTATCTTGCCCATTGGTCTATAGGAGGCAACGCGAGCAGTTGAAAGGTTAAATTTAACTCGCATATTTCAACCTGCTACTCGTTATTTGAAAGACGCCATCACGTTCGTCGTGGATTGTGTCCCCGCGCGCCGAGTGGCGTTTGCTTCGCTGTTCCATCCCGAAACACATCATGAGTTTCCATCGCCTGCCATTGTTCCTAACTGCCTCCGCCCTGTGCGATCTGAACGCAGGGTTGCCCGACCTGCTGTAACGCTTTGCCCTCGCATGTGTCCGACACGGACGTCGATTTGTGCATGGCAGAGTGCATCTAAGTCAGTTGCGGACACATGCCACCAAACTTGCCGAATTCGATGCACAAGAGGTGTTCACAACATAGGGTCTGCGACAGTGCGATGCCGCCCGATGTGACTTCCTCGCTGACAGACCGACCGCACCCTCATTGACGCGGCCCCTTTAGGTTAGGCGAGAATCATATTGACAGTTGACGGGCAAAAGAAACCGCCTTAGCGTCTGTGCGCAAGTCGGCCAGTCCGACAGGGAGCAAAATGACAATGCGAAAAGGGCCGTCCGTCGGCCCTTTTTTGATTGTTGGGCAGTCGATGGCAGAAGATCGTTTTCGCGAGGCAGAGTTTCGGCCACGCGGATTTTTCTCGATAAATGCCCAATTTGTGACCTGACGCCATGAACGGGTCGTGTTAGAAGGACCCATCTCTGGATGGACGAATGAAATGACCAAAATTTTCCAAGCCCTGGTATTGGGCCTCGGCCTAATGACCGGCCTTCCCGCAGCCTATGCCCAAACAACGGCGGTCATCACACCGCCAACCGCCGACGCGGCGGCGCCCACTGACCTTTCCATGGGCAGCACCACGACCCCGGGCATGCCAACCCAAGCCGACGCTGCCGTGGGAAAGACCTATGTGGCCGCGAGGTTCGACAAATGGGATCAACGTTGCGTCAAGAAAGCAGATGGCTCTGACCCATGTCAGTTGTACTACCTGCTCAGCGACGGCAACGGAAACAACGTGGCCGAAATCAGCATATTCAATCTGCCCGCAGGATCGCAGGCAACCGCTGGCGCAACCTTCATGGCCCCGCTCGAGACGCTGTTGACAGCCAATCTGAAGATCGTCATCGACGCGTCGAAACCGAAGGTCTACCCCTTCTCCTTCTGCACCAAGGTGGGTTGCGTAGCGCGTCTGGGCTTTACCGCGGATGAGATTACCGCGTTGAAAAAGGGCAACCAGGCGACCTTGACCATCGTTCCCGCCGCCGCACCCGACAAGGCGGTGGATCTGGTCCTGACATTGACCGGGTTCACGGCCGGGTTTGAAGCAGTGAAGGCCGCAAATACGAAGAAGTAGTCAGACGGCGCGCAGGGCCAGAACTGCATTCAAACCGCCAAAGGCAAAACTGTTGCTGATGGCGGCCCTGATGTTGGTGGCATGCCGCGCATGATCTGGCACAAAATCCAAAGCAAAGTCGCCTTGGCGGAACCCCAGTGTTGGTGCAAGGATGCCGTGTTGCAATGCCAACAGGCATGCCAACAACTCGACCGCGCCCGCCGCACCCATCAGATGGCCAAGCAGCG
>JBAXXO010000018.1:0-21419 GCA_037127855.1 Alphaproteobacteria bacterium | reverse complement strand
AGACCGTTTTCGCAGACGACATCAACGATGATCCGGATAAAGTGCTCTCATTGGGCACCGTTGGCATGGCAAGGTGCGCCTAAAGCGGACAGATGCTGTGGTGGCGCGCAGATCGACGATCGTCATGGGGTTTGCCCGAAACGGTGGGCAGGTTTGCCTTTAACGCCCACATCCATCGCGAACAGGCCACCTTCGTGGGGGTTTGCAGCCAAGTGATCTGCACTCATCGTGAAGCGGGCAGAAGTGACATAGAGCGTGCCGAGATCCGCGCCGCCAAAGGCGCAACTGGTGGGCCAGGTGCAGGGCAGGTCCACCACCTGCTGCAATCGGCCGTCCGGGGTTATGCAGGTGAGACAAGCGCCCCCGGCCACCCGCGCCGTCCACAGCCGACCCTGGGCATCCAGACAGGAGCCGTCGGGCAATCCGCGTGAAAAGCCAGAGAAAACGGGCTTGCGCCCCGACAATTGTCCGGTCGGCCCGATGTGGTAAGAATAGATTGTGTTGGTCAGAGTATCGGCGGTCAACAATTGATCGCCCGTGGGGAATGCCAGCGTATTGGTGATGCCGAATGAATCTTGGCAGACATGTTGCAGACCCTTGGCGGTGTAGCGATAGATACTGCCCGTCGCTGCAGAAATGTCGCGCGGGCTGTCGTCGTCGTTGATGTTGTTCAGCATTGTGCCGACCCAGAACGCGCCATCCGGCCCGACGGCCCCCTCGTTCAGCCGGTTGGCAGGCTGGTCGGGCTCGACCTCGATCACTTCGGTTGGCTGACCCCACCAATCCCACAGGCACAGGTGCCGCTCCATGCCGAGGATCGCGCCACCATCTGCCCGCAGACCGATTGAGGTCGGGCGCCCACTCACGGGCCAGATATTGTGGCGACCTGTGTGGGGCGCAAAGGCATGGATGCGGCGGCCGATGATGTCGACCCAGACCAGCCGACCCCGTTGGTCATCCCAGATCGCACTTTCGCCCACCACATCGCAGGCCGCAAGGACCAGTTTCACATCCGTTTCTGCCATGTCCGCCCTACCACGAATCTGTTGACAGGCAGGATGAGCGCATCCTAAGAACTGTTCAAGTAAAACCTGTCCTACAGGTTTGGGGAGAGTTGATTGGAGATTGTCGGCACCAGCGGGCTTGTCCGAAATGTCATCGGCACGATTTCGCGACATATCCGCGAAAAGGGACTGATGCCAGGCGACAGGTTGCCTTCCGAGGCCATCCTATCGAAAGACCTGAATGTGTCGCGGACCGTGGTGCGCGAGGCGTTCCAGTCCTTGGCCGCGATGAGGATCATCGAATTGGCAACGGGCAAGCGGGCGACAGTGGCGCAGATCGATCATGGCGCGATGTCGTTGATGATCGAACATGGCGTGCACACGGATCAGATCAATATACAACAGATCTACGATGTGCGCCGTACGATCGAGACACGGATCGTCACCCTCGCCGCGATCCGCCGATCGGATGCCGAGGCGGCGGAGATTCTGGCGCTTGCGGCGCAAATGCAGGCCAGTGTGGAGGACCCCGCCGCACTGATGGAACACGATCTCGCGTTTCACAGCGCACTGTCCCGCGCCTCGCGCAACCCGGTCTATTCGCTGCTGATCGGCGCGTTTCAGGGGATCACGCGGCAAACTTGGCCAGTTGGTTGGAAAAGCCGCCCTACACAAGCGTCACGCGATCTTATGGTGGCCACCCACGTTGATATCGCCCGCAGCGTGGCGGCCAGCGACCCGCAACAGGCCATGGCTGGAATGTCACTGCATTTCGACGAAAGTGTACGTGCGCTTTTGACGGCGGGCCTGTCATGAAGATCACGGCCCTTCAAACCATACGCGTGGCAGAGCGGCCCAATCTGATCTGGCTGGAAATCCACACCGATGAAGGGATCACCGGACTGGGTGAAACCTTTTTCGGCGCGGCGGCCGTCGAAGCACATATCCATGACTATATCGCGCCGCGTGTCATCGGCCGCGACCCGTTCGAGATCGACAAACTGGCGGCGGACCTTGTTGGCTATCTGGGTTTTCGGTCTTCGGGCGTCGAAATGCGGGGCAATTCGGCTTTTGACATCGCGCTGTGGGATGTTTTCGGCAAGGCGCTCAACCAGCCGGTGGCGCAGATGCTGGGCGGATTTACAAGGCGCGAGATCCGCACCTATAACACCTGCGCGGGCTCGGATTATGTCAAGAAGACCAGCGGTCAGGTCACCGCCAACTATGGTCTTGGCGAAAGCGAACAGTTTGACGATCTGTACGGCTTTCTGAATTGCGCCGATGAACTGGCCCTTTCGCTTCTGGAAGACGGCATCACGGCCATGAAGATCTGGCCATTCGACCGGGCCGCAGAGGCGACGCGAGGGCAGTATATCTCGGGACCCGATGTGCGCAGCGCACTGGAGCCCTTCGAAAAGATCCGCCGCGCCGTGGGCGACAAGATGGATGTTATGGTCGAGTTCCACTCGATGTGGCAGCTTTTGCCCGCGATGCAAATCGCCAAGGCGCTGACCCCCTACCAGACCTTCTGGCATGAAGACCCGATTAAGATGGACAGCCTAGGCAGCCTAAAGCGCTATGCAGAGGTCTCACCCGCGCCGATTTCTGCCTCAGAGACGCTGTCCACCCGCTGGGGGTTTCGCGACCTGTTGGAGACAGGGGCAGCAGGCGTGGTCATGCTGGACTTGTCATGGTGCGGCGGGCTGTCAGAGGCGCGCAAGGTCGCCTCGATGGCCGAGGCCTGGCACTTGCCGGTGGCGCCGCATGACTGCACAGGGCCGGTGGTCCTGTGCGCCAGCACGCATTTGTCGCTAAACGCACCGAATGCTTTGGTGCAGGAAAGCGTGCGGGCCTTTTACCGCACTTGGTACCGCGACATTGTGACGGCTTTGCCAGAGGTCAAATCCGGCATGATTACAGTTCCACCCGGACCGGGGCTTGGGATGGCATTGCATCCCGACCTTGACCGGGCTTTCACGACGTCGCGAAAGACATCCGACGCAACAACGGTCTGAAAAGACCAAAACCGCTTCATGGGAGGAGCAACAGATGAAGAAACTTACGAGAATTGCCATGGCTGCCTTGTTGTCCACGGTTGCGACCGGGGCTTGGGCGCAAGACAAGCCGCTGGACATCGTGTTCACCGTCCACTCGGGCGCGTCCAACACTTTCTGGCAGGCCGTGCAGAAGGGTTACGAGGACGGTTGCGCCAAGGTCGGCGCGACCTGCCAGATGGTCTATGTGCAGACCGACGGCTCGATCCCCGAACAGGTCGCCAACATGGAAGCCGCACTGGCACGCAAGCCGGATGCGCTGATCACCTCGATCGTTGACAATACGGCGTTTGATGACGTGATCAAGCGCGCCCGCGATGCCGGGGTCATCGTGATCGCCTCGAACGTCGACGATCTGGAAGGCGCTGCCGGCAACGCGCGGCAGGCTTTTGTCGGTCAGGGCTTTGAGCCTGCAGGCTATGGTCTGGCGCGGGCGCAATGGGTCAACATGCCCAAGGATGGCCCGATCCATGTTCTGGTGGGCGTTTCGGGTCCGGGCCAGAACTGGTCGGAAACCCGTGCACTGGGTGTGACCAACTTCCTTGACGCGCAGATCAAGGCCAATCCTGATCGCAAGATCACTTATGAAAAAATCGACTCCGGCTTGGATCTGGCCGTTGTGGCAGACCGTGTCGGCGCCTATCTGACCGCCCATCCTGAAACCAACGCCTATTTTGATACCGGCTTCTGGCATGCTGGCGTGGCGGGTGTGCTGCGTGACCGCGGCATCGCGCCGGGCAAGGTGCTGCTGGGCGGGTTCGACCTTGTTCCGATCGTGCTGGATGAGATGGACTCGGGCTATATCCAAGTCGAAGTTGACCAGCAGCCCTATGAACAGGGCTTCATGCCGGTAATGATGGTCTATCTGGCCAAGACCGTCGGCTTGTCCCCGGTCGACATCAACACCGGTGAGGCGCTGGTCTATCCCAAGGATGTGGCCGCCGTGCGCGATCTGTCCGAAAAAGGCCTACGCTGACCGCTTGAACCCGGCCGATGCGGAGCAACCCCGCATCGGCCCTTTTGATGACATGGGGAACCCCACCGGATGCGCCGCCTTCTGAAACTTTTTCTGCAGAAACCCGAACTCGCCAGTTCGATCCTTTTGCTCATTCTGGTGATAGCCTTCCAAATCCGCTCGAACGCGATCTTTCTGTCAGTGGACAACCTGCGGGGCATCTTTGGCCTGCTGCCCGAAACAGCGTTGGTCGCCGTCGGGGTGACACTTTTGATGATCTGCGGCGAGTTTGACCTGTCTGTGGGGTCAGTCTTTGCGCTGATGCCCATGACGATGGCGGTGCTGGTGGTTGGAGGCTGGCCCTTTTGGGCAGCGGTGGTGGCGGGATTGCTGTTATGTGCGGCGATCGGATTCCTGAACGGTTGGATTACCATAAGATTCGATATCCCCTCGTTCATCACAACATTGGGCATGTTGTTCATGGCGCGGTCCATGACGGTCGTGGTCTCGGGCGGGTTTCCGCCCCGGATCAAGCCTGGCACGGTGCCAAGCTGGATCTTCACGGGGTTTGTCGACGGCGGCGGGCTGATCCGCGCCTCGGTCTTGTGGTTCGCAGGCATTGCTGTCCTGATCAGCCTGCTGTTGGCCAAGACCAATTTCGGCAACTGGGTGCGCGCAACAGGCGGCTATCTGCCGGCGGCAGCGGCGATGGGTATTCCAACTGGCAAGGTCAAGATCGCTTGTTTCATGATCTGCTCGGTGTTGGCGGGTTTTGCCGGTATGATCCAGAGTCTGCGGCTCAACTCCTTCCTGCCTTCGATCGGCGAGGGGATGGAATTGCAGGCGGTGGCGGCGGCCGTGATCGGCGGCACCTCGTTGTCCGGCGGGGTCGGGTCGATCATCGGCGGCTTGATTGGGGCGGTTCTGATCCGCGTGATCGACAATGGCATGGTCATGTCCCAGATCGACGCCAACTGGTTCAAATTCGCCATCGGCGCGCTGACCATTTTCGCCGTGGTGGGCAACGCCTGGCTGCGCCGCCGGGGCCGTGCCATGAAAGTGGAGACTGACAAATGACTTCCCCCATCATCGAGACCCGCAATCTGCACAAATGGTACTCTGGCGTTCATGCGCTGAAAGGCGTCAGTCTGAAGGTTCAGAAGGGTGAGGCCTTGGGGCTGGTTGGCGACAATGGCGCGGGCAAGTCGACGCTGATCAACATTCTTTCCGGACTGCATCTTCAGGATGAAGGCGAGGTTCTGCTGGAAGGTCAGCATGTCGATATCCGCAGTCCCAAGGATTCGATGCGGCTGGGGATAGAGACGATCTACCAGTACAACTCGATGGTTCCCCTGATGACGATCTCGCGCAATGTTTTCATCGGACGGGAACCTCTCAAGTGGTCGATCGGCGGATTTGGCGTGCTGGACGAAAAGAAGATGCGCGAGGAGTCGGTCAAGGCCATCGCCGATGTCGACCTGCATCTGCGGTCTCCGGATGCACTGGTCGGCGAGTTGTCCGGCGGGCAGCGGCAAGGCGTGGCAATCGCCCGAGCGATGCATTTCAAATCCAAGGTCATGATCCTGGACGAGCCGACGAACCACCTGTCGGTCAAGGAAACCGCAAAGGTGATCGGCTTTGTGAAAGGGTTGAAGGCGCAGGGCGTCACCTCGATTTTCATCAGCCACAACATGCACCATGTCTTTGCGTGCTGTGACCGGATCGTTGCCATGGCACTGGGGCAAATCGTTCTGGACAAGCCGGTGGCAGAGACCTCGATCGAGGAAGTGTCGGAGCAATTGTAGCCCATGATCAACCTGACGGACAAGCACGCCCTGATTACTGGTGGCCTTGGCGCGATCGGCACCGCCTTTGCGCAGGCGTTCACGGCAGCCGGTGCGCAGGTGACCGTTCTGGACCGACCAGGGGTTGGGCCGCGTGGTGGGGAAGGCTGGCTGGGGATTGACCTGAACGATCTGGCAGGCGCGCAGGCGCAGGTCGCTGCCGCCGGACCCTTCGACATTCTGATCAACAATGCCGCGTTGATCATCAACAGGCCGTTCGAGGAGTTTAGTCTTGAGGATTACGAGGGTCAGGTTCGGGTCAATTCCTCGGCAGCTTTCGCCCTGACGCGGGCCTGTGCACCGGGAATGAAAGCAAAGGGCTGGGGCCGGGTGATCAACATGACCTCGCTGACGCTGAACGGCCAATGGGACGGGTTCGTGCCCTATGTCGCCTCAAAGGGGGCCATGCTGGGCCTCACCAAAGGGCTGGCGCGGGAATTGGGCAAGTTCGGTATCACGGTTAACGCCATCGCCCCGGGCGCCGTGGTTTCGGATACCGAGAACCGCGTGTTCGCTGATCGGCTGGAGGAGTACAATCAGTTCATCCTGAAGCAACAAAGCGTGAAATCCCGGATCCGCCCCGAGGATGTGGCCAATCTGGGGGTGTTTCTGGCCTCGGATGCGGCGCGGATGATTTCCGGTCAGAACATCGGCATCGATGGTGGCTGGTGAATGATCACGCTGACCGCAGGTGAGGCCAAGGTGCAGATCGTGCCGCAGATGGGTGCGGGGCTGGCCGGGCTTTGGGCGCACAATCTGCCCGTGCTGCGCCCATGGTCTGGCAGGGAAACGGATGGACCCTTTGCCCTGGCCTGCAACCTGCTGGTGCCCTTTTCCAACCGCATCTCGGGTGGGTTCAGCTTTGATGGCCAGCATCACGCCATGACGCCTAACTTGTCGGGTGAACCCTATCCCATTCACGGCGACGGTTTTCGACGCGCTTGGGCGCTGCGCGACTGCAGTCCCACCCATGCGGACCTTGTGCTGCAGGACGGTGCGATAGGGCCGTTCCTTTATACGGCACAAGTCCACTATAACCTGACGGCTGACTCGCTGGAGACTAGGCTTTCGGTCACCAATGAAGGATCGAGCCGCCTGCCCTTCGGTCTGGGCCTGCATCCTTGGTTCCCGCGCGACGCCGCGACGCGACTGCGCTTCGCAGCCAATGGCCATTGGCCCGAAACTCCCGATCATCTGCCCGCAACCCTCGAAGCCGTGCCTGCGGTGCAAGGCGGGCCATGGCATGATCCGGCACCATTGCCGGACGGTTGGATCAACACGGGCTTTTCCGGCTGGGACGGGTGCGCCCAGATAAGCCAAGGCCCCATGGCGGCCTCTGTAAGCCTGACGGCCTCGGGTCTTGGCACGGCACTCCTCTACTCGCCCTCCGCCAGAGCGGATTTCTTCTGTTTCGAGCCGATCTCGCATCCCGTTGACGCACACAACCTTCCCGGCCAGCCCGGACTGCAGGTTCTGGCGCCGGGTGCGGACCTGAATGTTTCCATGACCCTGACCTGGGGTCCCTACTTGACCCCGCCCCAAGATGCGAAAGAGTAATCCATGATAGCGACAGCCATTCCCGTATCAGAACGAGACTACAGTCTAACCGGCGCAGACAGCCGCCATGCGGTGGAAATCGGGCTGGCCTCGGCCGAGTGGTATCACTCGGACGTGCCACGCGCCGTGATGAAGGACCTGATGAAACGCACCGATGGCCCGGCGATCCGCGACACGGTGATCTGGTTCGCCTTGCTGATCGGCGGGGCGTGGGGCGGCATCCACTACTGGGGCACCTGGGCCTGCGTTCCGTTCTTGTTCGTCTATGGCGTGATCTACGGCTCGTCCTGCGACAGCCGCTGGCACGAATGCGGTCATGGCACGGCCTTCCGCACCGGCTGGATGAACGACGTCATCTACAACATCGCCAGCTTCATGGTCATGCGCAACCCGGTAACCTGGCGGTGGAGCCATGCACGCCACCACACCGACACCTATATCGTCGGCCGCGATGCCGAGATCGCCTGGATGCGGCCGCCGCGCACGCTGATGAACTTTCTCGCATTCTTCGACGTGATCGGGGTCTACAAATCGCTGCGGATCCTTGCCCGGAATGCTGCCGGAAACCTGTCGGACGATGAGCGGAATTACATCCCGGAAAGCGAGTGGGGCAAGACCATCCTCGCCGCGCGGATCCATATGGCGATCTATGCGGTGACCATCTTGACGGCGCTGCTGATGAAGTCGTGGTTGCCGCTGTTCCTGATCGGTTTTCCGCGCATCTATGGGTCTTGGCACATGGTGATGACTGGCCATCTGCAACATGCGGGACTGGCCGACAATGTGCTGGACCACCGGCTGAACTCGCGCACGGTCTACATGAACCCCATCAGCCGCTACATCTATTGGAACATGAACTATCACGTCGAACATCACATGTTCCCCATGGTGCCCTACCACGCCTTGCCGCGGCTGCATGATCTGATCAAGAACGACCTGCCGCCGCCGAACCCCTCGATCCTAGATGGCTACCGCGAGGTTCTTGCGTCATTGGCGCAACAGAAGACCAATCCGGAATATGCCTATCGCAAAACCTTGCCATCGACGGCCCGGCCTTACCGCGAGGAATTCCACAATCTGAACATCGCCCGCGGATAGGAGGCCAATATGACCCGCAAGAAGCCCACCATCGCCGATCTGCGCGCCCTAAAGGGAAAGGGCCAGTTGACCATGCTGCGCGTGATGACACTGGACGAGGCGGCTGCTGCCGAACAGGCGGGCATTGACATCGTCTCGGTCCCTGCCGACCTGGTGACTCATCCGCGCTACCGCGAAGTGGCACCGACACTGTTCTCGATGACCGGCGTTACCCATCTGGAGGCGGGGACTCGCGACGACTACCTCCGCTGGGCTTGCAAGGTGATGCTGGCGGGGGCCGATGCGGTCTATTGTTCGGGCAGCCTTGCCACTGTGGAATATGTCGCCCGCGAGCATATTCCAGTCGTTGGCCATGTCGGCCTTGTCCCCAGCCGCGCCACTTGGACGGGCGGCATGAAGGCGGTGGCCAAAACTGCCGCCGGCGCCATGGCCCTTCTGGACGAAATCCGCGCCTACGAGGCGGCAGGGGCCTTTGCGGTCGAGATTGAGGTCGTGCCTGTCGAGGTCGCCACCGAGATCAGCCGCCGAGTCGGCATCTTGCTGTGGTCAATGGGTGCAGGCCCAGGCTGCGATGCGCAATACTTGTTCGCCGAAGATATCCTTGGCACCAATCGCGGTCACATGCCGCGCCACTCCAAGGTCTACCGCAACTTCGCCGCCGAATATGACCGACTGCAGGCCGAACGCATTGCGGCCTTTCGGGAATTTATCGCGGACGTCGCCTCGTCTGCCTATCCCGAACCGGGCCATGTGGTCAAAATGGCTGATGTGGAGCTGGCCGCGTTCTTGGCCGCCCTGCGCAAGGACTGAACCCCGTGCACCCGGACCTAGAGCGGGTTGCACTCAATCTGATTCAGATTGAGTGCAACCCAAGACAGGCAAGTCGTTGGTAATGTTGCGAGTTGCGTTCAATCAGGTGAACCTGATTGAACGCAACTCGCTCTAGCGCCTGTGCGCGTGGCCGCCCGATGCACCGCCACGGCAATACGCATTGGCCAGCCATGCCAAGCCCCGGCGGCACATCTGCGGTGAAGCCTATGCCAACAAAGGCGCGGCGCGCATGGTGGCGCGCCATCCGGCCCCGCCATTGGCATGTGGCGACATAGCAGGCGCAGCGCCGAAACCACCTGACACGGTCTTGTGGGTGACGCAACAGTCAGTCAATCGTCGGCAAAACAATCCCTCAGATCGTTTTCTGATCCCCATAACACCTTCTATGCCGCAATATGGTTCTGGCGCAATCGTCGTGTCATGCCATCTTTGCGCTTGAAGCATCACGCCGACGTGGCGCAGAAAATCCACCCGTTCAGACGGCTGCGGCCACCTCTCCTTGTCGCTTCCTTGTCGCTCGCTCAGGCCCTGGCCAAGCTTCAATCGCAAAAGATCGCGCATCTGCTGCATATTCAATCGTCCGGTAGGAATGCTGCCCTCTATCTTCACGGAGTGCAGATCCATCCCCGCTTTGCCGAGCATACCTGCCCGCGTTCCCGTGAAATCACTGCCGGCCATCATGCGAAACACGCGGTCGAACCCAGCGGCAAATTTGCACATCCTGCAGCATCGTTAACCGGTTGGTAATCAGAATCAGAATACGACTTGGGTCATTCGGCTCACCCAGCCGGATGGTCGCTGCTTGCAACACGTGACCCAACTACCCCACCCAGCGCCCTGTCGGTTTACCGGCAGGGCGTGCGGATTCCGGCGTAATCCCTACGGCAAGACTGCACCCGGATTCATGATGCCCAAAGGGTCAAGCGCCCGCTTGAGCGCCCGCATGGCGGCTAGTTTGGCAGGATCGCCATAGCGTTGCAGATCGTCGGTTTTCAAACGACCAATACCATGTTCGGCACTGACTGAACCACCGCAAGCAGCCACCATGTCATGGATCAGGGTCTTGACGGACTCACGAAGGTTCTTGAAATCACTGGATTTCTGACCTTTCGGGGGGAAGACATTATAGTGCAGATTGCCGTCGCCCATATGCCCGAAACAATTGATGCGGAATGGGCCTAGCCGTTGCAAGGCAGGACCGGCGGCTGCGATAAAATCGGCCATCTCGGTCATCGGCAGTGAAATGTCATGCGATGACACGGCGCCGATCGCCCGATTGGCCAGCGGGATCGTCTCGCGCAGTTCCCAAAAACTGGCGCGTTGAGCGCCCGATTGAGCCACAATGCCATCAGTGACAAGCCCTTCGGCCAGCGCCTGTTCGAAGAGGGTTGTCAACGCGACCTCGGGCGTACCAGAGGATAGGCCAAGGTCGATCAGCACCAGCCACTCGGGGATAGCATCAAAGGGTTGGCGGATCTGCGGCATGGTTTCGGCAAGAAATTGAAGACCCACGCCCGCGATCAGTTCGAAAGCAGATATCTGACCGCCCAATTGCTGATCGGCAACTTCCAGCAGACGGAGGGCCGCAGCCGGGTCGCGCACAACCATAAGCGCGGCACCTTCCGCTGCCGGGCGGGGGAACAGACGCAGTGCGGCGGCTGTAATGATGCCCAAAGTCCCTTCGGACCCGATCAACAACCCGCGCAGATCGTAGCCGGTGTTGTCCTTGCGCAACCGCTTCAAGCCGTGCCAGACCGAGCCGTCGGGCAGCACCGCCTCAAGCCCGAGGCAAAGGTCGCGGGCATTGCCATAGCGCAACACATTGACCCCGCCCGCGTTGGACGCAAGGTTGCCACCGATACGGCAAGACCCCTGACTGGCAAGGGTCAGGGGAAAAATGCGGCCCTTTGCTTCGGCAGCCCTGTGAACATCGGCAAGGATCACGCCAGCCTCAACCACAAGGACGTTTTCCTCGGGATAGATGGCGCGAACCCGGTTCAGACGTTCCAGCGACAGGATCAGGGGCAAGGGCCCCTCGGTCATGATCTGTCCGCCGACCAGACCGGTTCCACCGCCCCACGGGACGATGCCGATGCACGCCTTGGCACATTCCCGTACGATGAGTGCCACATCCTCAACCGTCGCCGGGCAGGCCACTGCCCCAGCGATGCCGTGCCATCGGCCGCGTGGTTCGTCAAGGTAACGTGGTTCGGGGACGCGGAGCGTTCCTGAGGGCAAGCAAGCGTCGAGATGGGTCAGAAAGGTCTGGTCGGCGGGGTTTAGCATGGCAGTCTCCTGGCCAAAAGAAATTAGGGCAGGTCAGAGGCAGCGGACAGCCGCTACAAGGGCAGACCCAAATGTCAGGGCAACAGGGCCGGTTGCAGGACCACAACCGTCGACTTGTCGGGCAAAGAGGCACGCGATACCAGCAGTTCAGCGCTTTCGGAGACGGTGATGTCGTAATCACGGTTCAGTTGACCCAGAAATTTTGCCAGACCTTCAGGGCTGAACCAATGCATCGGCAGCACGATGCGTGGGTTGAAGCGACGGATGATGTCCGCCATCACGGCCACATCCATCGTGTACCCACCATCGACAGGCACCATGACGACATCAAGCCGACCAATCGCGGCATATTGCAAGGCTGTCGGGATTTGGTGCAGATGTCCCAGATGGCCAATGCACAGGCCCGCCGCCTCAAAGATGAAGATCGAGTTGCCGTCGCGCCGCGCGCCCTCGCCAAATGGACCGCGCAGGTCGGTTGTCACGTTGCGGATTCGCATGTCGCCAAGGTCAAGGTCGTAGGTGGCGGGAACGCCATCTTTGGGCCAACCGCGCAGTACAAGCGCGATGCGGGGGTCAGGGCTATCGGTGAAATGCGTGCCGTGGGCGTTGTTCATCGTCACGACATCGGGTACGATCGTAGAGTTTCCGATGTCGCCCCTGTAGTCGGTGACAGCCAGAATGTTGGTCGTTGCGATGGCAAATTCGGCATGGTCCAGATACCGGATCAGCACCTGGTCCGATGTCAAATCAGTGCCATAGCCGACGGGCAACACCCACGGATCGGCCGAGGCAAGCGCGATGCAATCGGATGGAATGCGGTGTTGGGCATGAACCGGGTTTGCAAGAGCAAGACCCAACCCGATCAGCAAACCCGCTGCGCCGAACGCCCGCCGCATCACGCCACAGGTATGGCTTCGGCCAAAGCCAGAATAGACTCGGCGGATTTTTGATTGCGGGCGGTTTGCGTGACATTGATGAAGCGCTGCAATTTCCCAGCCAGGACTGATTTGCCGAAACCTGCGGGAGTGTGCAGATAGACAGCAGCGTCTGTCAGTGCGACCTCCTCTCCCTCAACGGCGCAAGCGCGCAAGCTTGCCAGATCGGCCGACATGGCGGGTTTGGCAAGAAACACGATATGGACCTTTGACCCATCGACCGTACCCTTTGTCCTGTAGGGATTTGCCTTAAGCAGCGCCTTGAATTGAGCGAGGCCGATCACGAACAAAGCGGGCTTGAACCCAAAACGTTGCAGCATTGCGTTGCTGATCTTGTCTTCCAAGTCCGCGACGCCGGGGTCAAGGAACACGGCATTGCCGCTTTGAAGATGGGTATCGACATGCTGCAATCCAAATTCGGACAGCATTTCGCGAAATTCCGGCATTGGCAGGCGGTTGGCACCCGCCACGTTTACTCCGCGCAACAACAAAATCTTGATATCCGCCACATCGGCTCCCGCCCCGCCAGAAAGGGCGGGATCTCAGCCAGCAGCGGTGGTTCCGTGCCGGTCACAATTGAGGTTGCCTGAAAGACGTAGCGAGCGCCAGCACGAAACAGAGTTCAACATGAAAAGTGCGGCAGGCTATTGTGCGAGGATCCGGGCGCGAGATTGGTTCAGACCTATTGCTTGGCACGGACGGCCAAATCGTTACCCGACATCGGTCTTGCCACGCCGGTCATGCCGCAAGTTGGCATACAAGACATGGTTGCGCCAGCGCCCATTGATTTGCAGATAGCTTTGCGCGACACCTTCATACTTGAATCCACATTTTTCAAGAACTCCGCGCGACGCGACGTTTTCGGGCAGACAGGCGGCCTCGATCCGGCTGAGGTCCATGGTTTGAAAGGCGTAATGCACCAGACCCTGGATCGCCTCGCACATGAATCCTTTACGAGCAAAGGGAGCGCCGATCCAATAGCCCAACGTCCCGGCCTGAACCGGGCCCCGGCGGATATTGTCCAGCGTGATGGCACCAAGCACCTGATTATCCTCGCGCCGGATCAAGAACAAAGGTATCGCCGTGCCCTGCACTTCGGCCCGGGCGGCCCAATAGACGCGGTTGGTAAATGCCTTTCGCGTCAGGTGGTCCCCCGCGCGCAGCGGCTCCCATTGGGTCAGATGATCGACCGAGACCTGCCGCAAATGCACCCAAACCCGGTAATCCTGATGTGCAGGCAGGCGCATGGTCATGCGCGGCGTTTCGATCTTGGGTTTGCGATGCAGGCCCAACATCAGGCGCGCAACCTTGCCCTTATATCGTCCAGAGTGGGGGCCGCGTTAACCGGACCGTAAAGCGCCAGTGCCGTACCGCTGGAGGTCAGTTCACCGGCATAGCGCCGCACATCCGTCATGGTCACAGCGTCGATCCGTGCGACCGCTTCGTCCACATCCGGAACACGACCATAAATGGCGAGCAGGCGCGCGATGCGCTCGGCGCGCGAAGACGGGCTTTCCAGCCCCATCAGCATCCCGGCCTTGATCTGGGCGCGGGCGCGAGCGACCTCGGGTTCGGACATATCGTCGGCCGCGCGTTTCAACTCGTCCACGGTCAAGTCCGTCAGCTGGCTGAGTTCCTGAGCCGAGGTCCCGGCATAGAGGGTGATCTGACCCGCATCCTCATAGGCCCCTGATTGGGCGAAGATCGAGTAGCAAAGCCCCTTTTCTTCGCGGATCTTCTGGAACAGCCGCGAGGACATGCCGCCACCCATGGTCATGGCATAGACTTGTGCCGTGTAGACATCGGGGTGACGATAGCCCGGCGCGTCGAAAGCCATGGCAAAATGGACCTGCTCCAATGCCTTGATCTCGCGGCGTTCGGTTCCGTTGAAGCGGGCCGGTTCAAAGGCGTGCTGGGCGCGGGCCGTGAGGCCACCAAAAATCATCTCGGCTTGTTTGACGATGGCGTCATGATCGACGGCGCCGGCAGCCGCGAGTATCATTTGGGCTGGGCCATAGTTTTGCTTGACGAAGGCCCTAAGGTCCTGGGCCGTGAATTGGCTGACGCGTTCTTCCGGCCCCAGAATAGGGCGACCAAACGCCTGATCCGGGTAGGATACCTCTTGCAACCAATCGAACACGATATCGTCCGGGGTATCCAGAGCCTGACCGATTTCTTGCAAGATAACGTGACGCTCGACTTCGATTTCCTTTTTGTCAAAGGCGGGATTGAGCACGATATCCCCAATCACATCCAACGCAAGGCTGACATCCGCCTGCAACACACGGGCGTAGTATGCGGTCATTTCCCGGCTGGTATAGGCATTGATATAGCCACCAACATCCTCGATTTCTTCGGCGATCTGGAGGGCTGTGCGACGTTTCGTTCCCTTAAAGGCCATGTGTTCAAGAAAATGGGCTATGCCGTTTTGTTCGGGTCGCTCATGACGCCCGCCCGCCATCACCCATATGCCGGCAGAGGAACTTTGCAGGCCGGGCATGCGTTCGGTGACGATGCGCAGTCCGTTTGACAGCGTGGTCAGTCTGGTGGTCAACTGCTAGTCCTTTCAGACAAATTCGCCCTCTCGCGCACAAGAGATTGCAGAGACTTAAGGTCATTGGGTTGCCTTGTCACGCGCTCTTCCCGTTCAAAAAGGTCGGCCATGCGGGGTGGCAAGGCAGGTCTGATGCCCATGGCGGCCTGAACGGCATCGGGGAATTTAGCCGGGTGGGCCGTGGCGAGGGTGATCATCGGGATCTGGCCAAGATGGTCTTGGGCCACCTTGACGCCAACGGCAGAGTGGGGGCACAGGATTTCGCCTGTCGTTTGATAGACCGCGCGGATCGTCGCCATCGTCTCGTCTTCCGAACAGCGGCCCGAGGCAAAGCTTGCGCGCAGACGTTCCAACGCGCCCTGACTGATGTGGAAACCGCCGGTGGACAGTTCGGCCATCAGCGCACGGACCGCGCCACCGTCGCGCCCATAAGCGTCAAACAATACCCGCTCGAAATTGCTGCTGACCTGAATGTCCATCGATGGGCTGATGCTGGGCCGGACACCATCCATCTTGTAGGCGCCGGTTCGCAGGGCCCGGTCGAGGATGTCGTTCTGGTTGGTTGCGATGACGAGATGGGCGACCGGCAACCCCATCGCGCGCGCAATATGGCCCGCGAAGATGTCGCCGAAGTTGCCTGTCGGGACAGTAAAGCTGACAGGGCGCCACGGAGCGCCAAGCGCCACGGCGGCGTAGAAATAATAGACAACCTGCGACAGAACACGCGCCCAATTGATGCTGTTGACACCGGCGAGATGCACCTCATCGCGAAAGGCCAGATCATTGAACATGTCTTTGACGCGCGCCTGGCAGTCGTCAAAATCGCCATCCATGGCAATGGCATGTACATTCGGCTCGGTTGGCGTCGTCATCTGGCGGCGCTGAACCGCCGAGACGCGACCATGGGGGTACAAGATGAACAGGTCGACATTGGCCAGGCCCCGAAATGCCTCCATGGCGGCGGATCCGGTATCACCGGACGTTGCGCCGACAATGGTGATGCGCTGACCCGTGCGGGCAAGTACCACCTGCATCATTTGGCCAATCAATTGCATCGCAAAGTCCTTGAAGGCCAAGGTTGGCCCGTGGAACAGTTCCAGCAAGAAATGGTTGGGGCCCAATTGCACCATGGGCGCACGGGCGGCGTGACCGAACGGCTGATAGGCACGCGTTATCAATTCACGAAACTCATCAGCCTCAAATGTGTCACCAAGAAAAGGTCGCATCACATGAAACGCGGTTTCCTCATAACTCATCCCGGCCATGGCAGCGATCTGATCTGCGGACAGCACCGGCACACTATGCGGCACATACAGCCCGCCATCGCGCGCAAGCCCTGTCATCATAGCCTGTGAGAAGGACAAAACCGGCGCTGCGCCCCGTGTCGAGATGTATTGCATCGCCCTATCCCTGCCGACCGCGCTGTCTGATACGCCACAACCAATAGGCTGTCATCCCCAACCAGACAAAGGCCAGCGAAAACCATGTGACAACATATTCCCAGTGGTTGTTGGGAATAGAAGAGGTGTCGAGCGGCGCAGGCAGGATCCCGTCACCTGTCGGTTCGCGCGCGACAATCAGCACAGGTTCCGCATCCAGAACTGCCGCCATGGCCGTCACATCACGGGCAAACCACAGTCCTGTCTTGGCATCTGGCGGCGGCGTGAAACTGTCCGTTTCGCGCGGCCAATCCAGATTGCCGACGACCCGGAATGGATGCGGAAGTTCTGGCTGCGCCTCTGTCCCCTCCAGCCAAAGACCGCGGTCCACCAGCACGCGGCGCCCGTCGGCGGTCTCAAGTACGGCGATCACCCGTTTGCCGGGACCCTGTCCCTGAAGACTGTCCAACTTGAACACAGCTTGCCCCGTGAACCGACCCGCAACAAAAACCCCGCGATAGCGGTCGCGGTCGGGCTCTACCTTTGCGGGCAGTGGCACTGGGGTCTGCACCAGCATTGCAGAAATCTCATCCAGCATGGACTGTTTCCATACCATCCGCTGCATCTGCCAGGCGCCCAGGCCCAGCAGAATGGCCGCCCCGATCAAGCCTATTGCCAAGGGTGCCATGATCCGCCGCATTAAAAACCTCCGAATGCAAAAGGGGCGCCGCGGCACCCCCTTTCATTTTGGCCCAGACATCCAACATGGGACCCGCGGGTGTAGCCCCCCACGCGCCCCGTCAGCCAGCACCCCAGACATAGATGGTCGCGAACAAGAACAGCCATACCACGTCCACAAAGTGCCAATACCACGCTGCGGCCTCGAAGCCAACATGGGCCTCGGGGGTAAAGTCACCGTTATAGGTACGGATCAGGCAAACCAGCAGGAAGATGGTTCCAATCATCACGTGAAAGCCATGAAAACCCGTCGCCATGAAAAAGCTCGCACCGTAAATGTTGCCCGAAAAACCGAACCCGGCATGCGCATATTCATAGACTTGGAAGAACGTGAACATGACCCCCAATATCACCGCAAGGGTCAGCCCAAGCTTCATGTCCTTGCGATTGTTGTTGTCGTGAACCAGGGCGTGGTGCGCCCATGTGACCGCTGCACCCGACAATAGCAGGATCAGCGTGTTGATGATCGGCAGATGCCAAGGGTCGAACATCTCGATACCGGGGGGCGGCCAATGGCCATCCACTGCAGGGCTATCCGGCCCCATGGGATACATTCGGTGCTTAAAAAACGTCCAGAACCAAGCAGCAAAGAACATGACTTCCGACATGATGAACATGATGAAGCCATAGCGCAGGCCGATCCGCACGACCGGCGTGTGATCGCCGGTATTGCCCTCGTGCACCACCTCGGACCACCACGCATACATGGTGTACAAAACGCCCAAAAGCCCGATCAGGCCAACAAAGGGTGTGCCGCGCTCTGCTGAGCCATGGTTCATCCAGATGACCATGCCAAAAAGCATCAAGAATGCTGAAGCGGCACCAAAGAATGGCCAGATCGACGGCGGCAAGATGTGATAGTCGTGGGTCTTGGATTGGGCCATGTCTTGGTTCCCTCGTATCATTTGCTTTTTGGCGTCAGTTTACCTGTTGTGCAGCCGGGGCTGCAAGCGCAGCTTGGGTTTGCGAAAGCGGTATTTCGTAGAACGTATAGGATAGCGTGATTTCGTGCACCAGTTTGCCTTCGGAATTCTGCAAGATCGCAGGGTCAACAAAGAAGGTCACCGGCATCTTGATGCGTTCGCCGGGTTGCAGAACCTGCTCATTGAAGCAGAAGCACGCGATTTTCGTGAAATAGCCGCCTGCGGCATCCGGGGTCACATTATAGCTGGCCTGACCTGCGATGGCGTGATCAGTTGGGTTGAAAGCATCGTAAAAAGCAAGACCAGTCTCGCCGATGCGCAGTTGCATCGTGGTGACTTCGGGCTTGAACTGCCATTTCATTCCCGGTTCGACATTTGCGTCAAAGCGGACCGTGATCATCTTATCCGTTAGCGTTTCCGGCGCGCGGACCGCAACCGACGTCGTGCCGCCAAAGCCTGTAACCTTGCAGAACCAACTGTAAAAGGGCACTGCCGCGAAAGACAAGGAGACCATCAAGACGACCACCAGACCCAACCAGCCTGCGGTGCGGTTGCTGTTCATGGGTTGACCTCGGGCTGAGCTACAAAGGGTTTGCCCTGAAGAGCGTTCATCGGCTGGCCATGCGTCACTTTTTCCACTGTCAGAAAGAAGCTCAACGCCACGAACGCCGCGAGGATCAATCCGACGCCAAGATTTCTGCCAAATCGACGGGTGTGGATTTCATGCTCAGGCTTGAAGGACATCAAAAAGCTCCATATCCGGTGGAATGCAAAACTGCTTCCAACAGCAATGCCGTAAAATGGGCAAACAGATATAGCAGAGAAAAACGGAAGAATGCCTTCTCAACTTTGTATTTGTCCGCCTCGGCCTGAATTTCGTCGCGACGGAAGATCCGAACAGCCCCTGCGACAAACCAAAGGTTCAGCACCGCGGCGACCAGGAGATAGACCGGCCCGCCAATCGCCGTCCAACCAAGCGCCAAGGCGCAAGGTACCAAAAGCAGCGTGTAGACCAGAACATGAGCGCGCGTCACACGGCGGCCATGCGTCACCGTCAGCATCGGCACGCCTGCGTTGGAGTAGTCTTCTTTCATGAACAGGGCGAGGGCCCAGAAATGCGGCGGCGTCCACATGAAGATCAGGGCGAACATCAAAACCGCCTCGACCGAGACTGACCCCGTTGCCGCAACCCAGCCGATCATGGGCGGGAAAGCGCCAGCGGCGCCACCTATCACGATGTTTTGCGGGGTCAATCGCTTGAGCCACATCGAATAGACGACGGCATAAAAGAAGATGGTAAAGGCCAACAGACCTGCTGCCAACAGGTTCGTCGCAAGCCCCAGCATGATGACGGAAATACCCGTCAGCGCAAGACCGAGCCCCAAAGCCTCACCCGGTTGAATACGGCCTGCAGGGATTGGGCGGCGCATCGTGCGGCGCATGACGGCGTCGATATCCGCATCCCACCACATGTTCAGTGCACCCGATGCCCCTGCCCCGATTGCAATGAACAGAACTGCCGCAAGAGCCGACACCGGGTAGATTTGGACTGGCGCCACCAGCAGTCCCACCAATGCCGTAAAAACGACCAAAGACATGACGCGCGGCTTCAACAATTGCACAAAGTCGCCAAAACCGGGTTCGGCAGGTGCAGTGTCAATAATTGGTACATCAGTCATCAGAAGACTTTCTGCGAAACGAGTTCCCCCGATACGGGGGCCATCGGCATTCTTTGATCTGCCAGCCTCAGTTCAACGCCAACTTGAAGTTACCATCCTTGGCAGCCGTGAGCCATGCGTCATATGCCTCTTCGCTCACGACTTTCACCACAATTGGCATATAAGCGTGGTTAGAGCCGCACAAGGCGGTGCATTGACCAAAGAATACACCCTCCTTGTCGGCCCTGAACCACAACTGGCCCAGGCGACCAGGAACGGCCGAATGCATCACAGCAAAGGCCGGCACAGCCCAGGCGTGGATCACATCCGCGCCGGTCAATTGCACGACGATGGTCTTGCCCACGGGAATGACCATCGCATTATCTGCCGCCAACAGGTAATCCGACTGTTTGTAGCCATTCGCCTCAAGCTCATTCTTCTCGAGCAGTACGGAATCAAACGCCACGCCGGCATCGGGATAATCATAACTCCAGTACCACTGATTGCCGGTGACCTTGACCGTCACGTCAGCCGGGGGAATTTCCTCTTGAAAAAACAAAGCTGGCAGCGAAAAAGATCCGATGAACACCAGAATGACAATTGGAATCAGCGTCCAAGCGATTTCAAGCGGTGTGTTGTGGCTGAACTTGGCTGGCACCGGGTTACGCTTGGCGCTGAAGCGAAACATGACGAACAGCAACAGCGCCGTCACGAACAAGGTGATCCCTGTGATGATGATCAGAATCATGTGGTCAAGACCTTGGGCTTGCACGGCCGTCGGGCTGGAGGCTGGCTGAAAGCCGGTTCCACCCGCGATGGGAGCCCCGATCTGTTCCAGTGCCTGAGCGAGAGCCGTGCCTGTCATCATCGCGCTGACCGCACCCGTCAGGCCGAGAGTTGCAAGCGCGCGAAGGGGTCTGAGAAGACGCATATTGATTTCCCGTTCAAAGGCTGACGTTCGGCCACCTGTGAAACTGCGCCTACACTGTCGGCAGATTCCCATGTTTCCGTCGGTGGTGTAACCATATTCGCCGCTCCGCGACAAGAGAAACAACGTCGCAAGACGCCTTATGTCCATCAGTTTCGTCGCGAATTCCGGCTTGATTACCTCGAAAAATCATCCGGCTGCGACTTGGCCCCCAGGCCGCTGCGTCGATTTGTCCTGAGGGGCTTGACGTTTGGAACGGTTGGTTCCCAGGCCTGATTGCACTGTCTTCGTTCCACGGTGACGGACGCCCAAAGAAACTGGAGGTTGACCCAAATCTTTTGAGCCCGCGACGCCGTCCGCCCCGGCAATTGATCGCAACCCCTGCGAAATGTGGTCGCCTCACCCCTGATGCCTTGTGCCCGACCCTGGACTGGGACGCAACGTCGCCCAAGCCGAAGCAACTTGCACTTGTGGGGCCGACGGGCCGCAAGCACCGTTTTTGCTGCCCCTTTCATCTTTTCATAAATATCCATCGACCGACGTCGGGCTTTCCCGGAACATCTGGTCCACCGTGCTGTGAAAACCCTCAGGCTGTCAAAGTGCGTGGCAAGCCTTGCGGTACTGGTCGCCAACCCATAGCTTGACCCAAATCCCTGTCTCGAAAGTGCCGCCATG
>JBAXXO010000017.1:0-21815 GCA_037127855.1 Alphaproteobacteria bacterium | reverse complement strand
ACGAAGCCCGCCTTGGCCATTTCCGCAGTCAGGTTCCGGCCATGGTCGTGGCACAGGCCATCGTCGTCAGCCTTGGCCGCCGCTTGGGTCAATCCTGAACTTTGGTCAAGAATATCCAAAAACCAATTGACGCAAAATCTGTTGCATCGAATCTTCCACAGGTCAAAGATGGTGTGATCGGTGGGGGGCGTCCATGTCGCACAACTTTTCAGGTGCCTCGGTGCTGGTGATCGGTGCCAGCCGTGCTGGCATAGGTGCCGCCATCGCCCGCGCCTTTCAGGCCGCGGGTGCCGATGTCGCCATCACCGGCGCCGAGCCCGAACCAGCACCCCAGGACCGTGACCGCTTTGCCTATACCCAACTCGACGTGACCGACCTGGCGGCCATCACC
Organism: Alphaproteobacteria bacterium; assembly: GCA_037127855.1. GTDB lineage: Bacteria > Pseudomonadota > Alphaproteobacteria > Rhodobacterales > Rhodobacteraceae > Stagnihabitans. The sequence goes on along the minus strand of JBAXXO010000017.1, from coordinate 21,424 downwards.
GATCTTGCGGCCACCACCAAGACGCTGGACATTCTGGTCAACTGCGCCGCCATCACCTCGCGCGGCGCGGAAATGGAGCCTGGCTTTTTTCAACATGTGGTGGACATCAACCTGCACGGCACCTTTCGCACCGCCCACGCCTTTCATCCGCATCTGCGCGCGGCCAAGGGCAGCCTGATCAACATCGCCTCGATGTACGCGACCTTTGGCAGCCCGCGAAACCCGGCCTATGGGGCCAGCAAGGCGGCGGTTGTCCAACTGACCAAGTCGCTCGCCATCGCCTGGGCGCCGGACAATATCCGCGTCAACGCCGTCGCCCCCGGCTTCATCATCACCCAGCAATCGGCCAAAAGCCGCACCGACCCGGCCCATGTCGCCGCCGTCGCCCTGCGCACGCCCATGGCCCGCTGGGGCGAGCCGAACGATATCGCGGGCCCGGTCCTGTTCCTCGCCTCTCCTGACGCGGCCTTCATGACCGGCACCTGCCTGCCGATCGACGGAGGCTATTCCATTGCCTGACGCAGCGGTCATCGGCACCGGTTTCATCGGCACCGTGCATATCGAGGCGCTGCGCCGCCTTGGCATCCCGGTCGCGGGCATCCTGGGCTCGACGCCGGACCGCGGTGCTGCCCGCGCCGCCAGCCTTGGCCTGCACGCCTATCCCGACCTAGACACCCTGCTGCGTGATCCCGCCGTCCAGGTCGTGCATGTCACCTCGCCCAACGCGCTGCATTATCCGCAGGTCAGGCAAATCCTCGCGGCGGGCAAACATGTCATCTGCGAAAAGCCGCTTGCCCTGACCAGCGAAGATTCAGCCCAGATGGTCCGGCTGGCCCAAGCCTCCGGCAAGGTCGCTGCCGTGTGTTACAACACCCGGTTTTACCCCTTGAACCAACACGCCCAGGCGATGGTCGCGCAGGGGGCGCTTGGTGATATTCGTCTGATTTCAGGCAGATATCATCAGGACTGGCTCGCCACACCCAATGACTGGAACTGGCGGCTCGATCCGGTGCAGGGCGGCAAATTGCGGTCGGTCGGCGATATCGGCACGCATTGGGTCGACCTGATCGCCTTCATCACGGGCCACAAACCCACCCATGTCATGGCCGACCTGTCCACCTTCATCACCATCCGGCAGCAGCCGACAGGCCCGGTCGAAACATTCGCCACCGTCACGGGTCAAACCACCGCACAGCCCATCACCACCGACGACGCGGCGTTGATCCTGTTGCGCTTTGCCAATGGGGCCCGCGCCAGCCTGACCACCAGCCAGATCAGCATGGGCCACAAGAATGCCATGTCCTATGACATCGCCGGTTCCAAAGCCTCTGCCGCCTGGAATGCCGAGAGGCCAGACCATCTCTGGCTCGGCCATCGTGACGCGCCCAATCAGGTGCTGCAACGCGACCCCGGCCTGATGAACCGCAGCGGTGCCGCCGCCGCCCATCTGCCCGGCGGCCATGTCGAAGGCTTTGCCGACACGTTCCGCGCCCTGTTCGCGGCCGTCTATGCCGACATCACCCAAGGCAGCCGCAGCCCGACCTATGCCAGCTTTGCCGATGGCCATTTTGAAATGCAAGTCTGCGATGCCGTGCTGAAATCCGCCGCCTCCGGCACATGGGAGAGTGTGACATGAAACTCGGCCTTCTGACTGTCCCCTTTGCCGATCAAACCCTGACCGAGGTTGCCGATTGGTCCGCCGCCCACCATTTCACCACCCTCGAAATCGCCTGCTGGCCCACTGCGGGCGGTGAAACCCGCCGCTATGCCGGCACCTCGCATATCGCAGTTGCGGGATTGAGCCAACTTCAGGCCGATGACATCCGCGCCGAACTGACCGCCCGCAGGATCGACATCTCGGCGCTGGGCTATTATCCCAATCCGCTGCACTCTGACGCCCGCCACCGCGATCAGGTGCTGGCCCATCTGCGCCATGTGATCACAGCTGCCGCCCTGCTGGGGGTCAAGACCGTCAACACCTTTGTCGGTGGCGACCGCGCCTTGACGCTGGATCAGAACTGGGCCCGTGCCGAGGCGGTTTTTCCCCCCATCCTGGCCCATGCCGCAGCGCATGGCGTCAAACTGGCGTTTGAAAATTGCCCGATGATCTTTTCACCCGACGAATATCCCGGCGGTCACAACATCGCCTATGCACCCCGCACATGGCGCCGTATCCTGAACGCCTGGGATGTCGGCATGAACTACGACCCCAGCCACCTCGTCTGGCAAATGATCGACCAGCCGCGCTTCATCCGTGAATTCGGTGCCAAAATCGTCCATGTCCACGCCAAGGACCTGATGATTGACCGTGACGGCCTGTACGAAAACGGTATCATGTCCTTGGGCATGGGATGGCAGATTCCGCGCATGCCGGGGTTGGGGCAGGTGAACTGGGCCGAAACCTTTGCGGGCCTGTACCGCGTGGGCTATGACGGCGCGGTCATCATCGAACACGAGGATCGCGATTTTGAAGGCTCGGACACGGCAATCAAACGCGGCTTCCTGCTCGCGCGCGACGTGCTGCAGCCCTTTGTGAAATAACTGCAAACCAGGGAGGACGACCAATGAAGAAACTGCTCATCACCACCGCTTTCGCCATGGTGGCACTGACCGGTGCCGCCGATGCCAAGATGTACAAGATCGGCATTTCCAACACCGTGCAGGGCAATGGCTGGCGCGAGGAAATGGTCTGCGCCATGAAGGCACAGGCGCTTGCCTCGGGCGAGGTCGAAAGCCTGAACATCGCGCATCGCAACACCGATGCCGCGGGCCAACTGGAAGATATCCGCAACCTCATTCAGGCCGGTGTCGATGCCATCATCGTCAACCCCGCCAATGCCGACGGCATCAATGCCGCGATCAAAGAGGCGACCGACAAGGGCATCGTCGTCGTCGCCGTCGATCAGGCCGTGACCGAGCCTTCGGCCTACATCCTGTCGAACAATCAGGCACAATACGCCTATCTCGGTGCCAAATGGCTGTTCGAAACCATGGGTGGCAAGGGTGCCGTCGTCTATATGCGTGGTGCCGCAGGTGCCGGGGCCGACAATGACCGCGACACGGGCTTCAAGAAAGCCATGGCCGAATATCCCGGCATCACCGTCGCGCAAGAGGTGTTCACCGGCTGGCAGCAGGATCAAGGCAAACAGCAGATCAACGACATCATCGCCTCGGGCGTCAAGTTCGACGGTGTCTGGACCTCGGGCATCGACAACGTGATCGTGGATGCCTTTGTTGAATCCGGTGCGCCCATGGTCCCGATCGTCGGGGCCGACAATGCGGGCTTTGTCGGTCAACTGACCAGCGTGGCCGGCCTCAAAGGCGCTGCCGTCACCAATCCGGGCTCGGTCGGTGGTGCCGGCGTTGCGCTGGCGCTGCAAATCCTTGATGGCAAGGCACCCGCGGAAAAGACCGTGCTGGTCGACCCCGTCGTCTGGGACAACACCTCGGATGCCGGCAAGGCCCTGCTGGCCAGTGCCGCAAACCCCAATCTCAGCCCAGAATGGCCGGTTTCGGTCTCGATCCCGGGCTGGACGACCTATAGCATGGACCAGATCATCGCCTGCAAAGGCCCCGGCGAATAAAGCGCCGCACAGCCTACAGCCCCCGGCACATGCCGGGGGCGACCCCAAACCCGCAGGCAAGATGACCCAAACCCCGACTCAAGCGCCCATTCTGGACGCCAAAGGCGTGGCCAAGCGCTTTGGCGCGGTCACCGCGCTGCATGATGCGTCCCTGATCGTGCAAAAGGGCCAGATCGTCGCCCTGATGGGGGCCAATGGCGCGGGCAAATCGACCTTTGTCAAAATCCTGACCGGTGCCCTGCGCGCCGATAGCGGCCAGATCCGCCTGCGCGGCCGCGACTTCACCGCCACCTCGCCCGCATCCGCGCGCAAGGCGGGCCTTGTGCCGGTCTATCAGGAACCCTCGCTGATCCCCGATCTCGACGTGGCCGACAACCTGCGCCTCGGCAACACCGATCCCGACGCATTTCGCCATTGGGTTCAACAGCTTGGCATCACCGACCTGCGCCTTGACGCCACAATAGGCCGCCTGCCGCTGGCCACCTTGCGCATCCTGGACCTTGCCCGCGCGCTGGCCGCCGACCCTGACCTGTTGTTGCTGGACGAGATGACCGCCGCCCTGCCGACCGATCTTGTCGCCCGTGTGCTGCAGGTGGTGCGCGCGCAGGCCGATCAGGGCCGCTCGGTCATCTACATCTCGCACCGCTTCACCGAAATCGCCGCAATCTGTGACCGCGCCACGGTGCTGCGCGATGGGGCCACCGTCGGTGACCTGCGGATCGAGCCGGGGATCGAGGACCGCATTGTCGATCTGATGCTTGGCGGTCACGCAGACGCCGCCGCCACTGTCACCCGCCGCACCACCACCGGCCCCACCCGCCTGCAAATCCGCGACCTGCAGGCCGGAACCCACCTGAAGGGCGTCTCGTTTGACCTGCGTCAGGGCGAAGTGCTTGGCGTCATAGCACTCGAAGGGCAGGGTCAGGATGAACTGTTCGACGTCCTTGCCGGCAATCGCCGTGCCACTGCGGGCACCCTGACCGTCAATGGCACGCCGCACAGCTTTACCCACCCCGCCGAGGCCATCGCCGCCGGCCTGACCCTCGTTCCCGGCGACCGCGCCCATGCGCTGCTGATGACCCGCTCGGTCCGCGAAAACATCGCCTTGCCCTTGGTGGCGCGGTTGCGCAACTGGGGTCCGATCCCCCGGCAGGCCGAGGCCGCCCGCGTCACAGCCGCCATCGAACGCCTGCAAATCGACACCCGCGCGCAGGGCGAGGTGCGCCGTCTGTCCGGCGGCAACCAGCAAAAGGTCACCATTGCGCGCTGGATCGCCAAGGGGGTGCAAACCCTGCTGCTGTTCGATCCGACCCGCGGCATCGACATCCGCACCAAGCGCCAGATCTACGCCCTTGTCCGCGACCTTGCGAATCAGGGTGCTGCGGTGTTGTTCTACACCTCCGAACTCGCCGAAATCCGACTTGCCTGTGACCGCGCCGTGGTGATCTTCAACGGTCGCGTCGTTGACATCATCGACGCCGCACAGGCCGACGAAGCCACCCTGATGCGCGCCGCCTATGGCCTCAAGGCCCCGGCATGACCCGCTTTGCATCCCAGAACAGTTGGACCCTCGGCCTCGCCGCGCTGCTGATCGTGCTTTTGATCACCACCAAACTGATCCAGCCCGATTTTGGCATCTCGGGCCTCGACAGCCTTGCCCGCGCCGCCCTGCCCTATGCGCTGGCCACCCTTGGCATGGCCGTCGTCGTCATTTCAGGCGGCATCGACTTGTCGCTGGCTGCCATGATGGCCGTCACCTCGGTCACCGCGGCCACCTTGATGCAGGGCGCAACCGACCCCCAATCGGCTGCGGTCGTCCTTTTGGTCCTCGCCCTCGGCACCGCGCTCGGGGCCATCAACGGCAGCCTCATCGTGGTGACACGCGTCCCCGACATCGTCGTCACCCTTGCCATGCTGTATGTGTGGCAAGGCACGGCGCTCTTGATCCTGAATGCGCCCGGCGGGGCTGCGGCACCTTGGCTGCGCGACCTGATCGTCGGTGGTGTGACGCTGCCCCTCATACCGTCCGCCCTGACCCAGTGGCTGCCCAAGGCCGTGGTGTTCCTTGCCGTGACGCTGGCCTTGATCTGGCTGCCCATCCGCCGCAGCAAACTGGGCCTGATGTTTTATGCGATAGGCTCTGACCCCCTCGCCGCCTTTCGGTCCGGCGTGCCGGTCAACCTGACCAAGATCGCCGCCTATGCCGTGACCGGCCTGTTCGCCGCCGTGGGCGGCCTTGCCGTCACCCTGTCCACCGGCATCGGCGAGCCGATCCCCGGCCCCTACCTGATGACCTCGGTCGCGGCGGTGGTTCTGGGCGGCGTCACCTTGGGGGGTGGGCGCGGCGGCCTGATCGGCCCCATCCTTGCGGTGTTCATCCTGCGCCTTGTCCGCATGGACCTGACACTGCTGAACGTGGATCCCAACATCACCACCATCATCGAGGGTGCCATCATGGTCGTGGTCGTCATGTTCGGCGCCGTCCTCGCGTCGCGGGGCAAGCCATGACCCAAGCCCGGACCCAAACCCTGACCCAAACCCTGACCCAAGCCCTGCGCCTGATGGCCCAAAATCCGCTCATTCCCCTGACGCTGCTGCTGTTCTTGCTGATCGGGGCGCTTGAACTGATGCAACCGGGCATCGTGAACCCGCGCTGGACTTCCAACACGCTGAAATTCGCCATCCCCCTCGCCATGCTCGCCGCCTGCCAGACGCTGACGATGCTGACCGGCGGTATCGACCTGTCGGCGGGCACCAGCGCGACCATCACGGCCTTTGTCACCGCCACCCTGACCCCCTTGATCGGTGTGCCCATGGCGGTAACCCTTGGCCTGACCTGCGCCCTGACCGCTGGCCTGTTCAACGGCCTCGGCATTGCCGTGGCGCGGGTCCATCCGCTGATCATGACCTTGGGCACCGCCCTGATCGCCAATGGCTGCCTGCTGGTCTATCAACGTTTCGTCATCGCCAGCGGCACCAGGATCCCCGATGTCTTGGTCTGGCTCGGCACCGGTCGCACCTTTGGCCTGCCGAACGGCCTTGCCCTGTTCGTCCCCTTCGCCGCCCTGATCCTGTGGACCGAAAAGCGCACCGGCTTTGGCCGCCTGCTCTACGCCATAGGGTCGAACGAAAGCGCCACCCGCCTCGCGGGCGTCCGCCGCGGCCCTGTGCTTTTTGCGCTCTATGCCCTGTCGGGTCTGATTGCGGGTCTGACCGGCCTTTTGTACCTTGGCCTCGTCAAGACCGCCTCGCTGTCGCTGGCCTTGCCGCTTGACCTGCCGTCGGTTGCGGCGGCGGTCATTGGCGGCACCTCGATTTTCGGTGGCCGCGGCGGCTATGCCGGCACGATCATCGGCGCGCTGATCCTGACAGTGCTGGCCACCATGCTGACCCTCCTCCAGATGCCCGAAGGTGCCAGACGCATCCTGTTCGGCCTGATCATTCTGGCAGTCACCGCCCTTTACATCCGCCTGACCGAGAAAGGCTAGCCCATGCGCATCACCGGAATATCCTTTGACCACATGCATATGGGCGACCTGCTGCGGCAGGTCCACGATCATCCCGACGCCGAAATCGCGGGCATCTTCGATCCCGATCCCGCCCGCATGGAACAGGCGATCCACAGCCTGAACATCCCGCCCGACCGGGTGTTCACCGACCTTGACGCCTGCATGGCGGCGACCAGGCCCGACCTGACCATCCTGTGCGCCGCGACCGCCGACCATGCCAGCTACACCGAACGCCTCGCCGCCTATGGCACGAACCTGTTCGTCGAGAAACCCTTTGCCGCCTCTGCCGCCGATGCCCGCCGCATGATCGCCGCCATGAAATCGACGGGCAAAATGCTGGCCATCAACTGGCCCCTGGCCTGGGTGCCCGCGCATGTCACCGCCAAACGTCTGATCGATCAGGGCCTGATCGGCACCCTGCGCGAGGTTCATTTCTACGACGGCAACCGTGGCCCCCTGTACCACCTCGCCGGCAAGGTCGAGGTGACCGAGGCGCAGGTTCAGGCCCAGAAACCCACCTCCTGGTGGTACAAGCGCGCCTCGGGCGGCGGCAGTCTGCTCGACTATCTGGGCTATGGTGCCACCTTGGGCACCTGGTACATGAACGGACGCGCCCCGCTCGAGATTACCTGCACCACCGACGACACGACCGGGTTAGAGGTTGACCAGCACTCGATCACCGTCCTGCGCTATGACAGCGGCCTGTCGCGCATGGAAACCCGCTGGGGCACCTTCACCGATCCCTGGACGATCCAACCCCTGCCGAAATGCGGCTTTGTCTTCATCGGTTCTGACGGCACAATCGAAAGCCAAGACTACGCTGGCTTTGTCACCGTTCAGACCCGTGCCAACCCCGCGCCGCACCAAATCGCGGTGGACGATCTGCCACCGGGTCGGCGCAATGGCATTGAATATGTCCTGCACTGCATCGCCACCAACACCCCCATCGCCGGCCCCCTCGACCCCGACCTTGGCCTTGTCGCCCAACGCATCGTTGACACCGCGGCCCGTTCGGCCCGTGAAAAACGTACCCTTCCTCTGGACGCGTGACCCAGCATGCGCGTCGTCATCGCAGGCCTTGGTCAAATGGCCGCTCCCATGCGCTGGCGCATCATCGTCTGGGCGCGCAGATCGCCGGCCTCGTCAACTGCACTTCATCAGCCCCTGCTGCCCGAATTGCAGCAAAAGAACGGATTGCACGCAATCAGATTGAGATTGAGTGCAATTCAGGACAGGCATGCCACCCAGAATGTTGCGCGTTGCGTCGGGCCAGGAAAAGCTGATGGAACGCTGCTCGCCCTGACCTGACACCCTGACCGCTACCCCTGCCCATGCCCATGCCCATGCCCATGCCCATGCCAAGAAATCCAGGACCCACCATGAAGTATACCGCAACAATCCAATGGCAGCGCGCGCCGCACGAGGCCTTTACCGACAACCGCTATTCGCGTGGCCATCAGTGGCGCTTTGATGGCGGCGTCACGTTTCGCGCCTCCTCCTCACCCCATGTTGTGCCGCACTTTTCCGATCCGGCCGGTGTTGACCCCGAAGAGGCGTTCATTGCCGCCTTGTCCAGTTGCCACATGCTGACCTTTTTGCATCTTGCGGCCAAGGCCGGCCTTGTGGTCGATGCCTATGATGACACGGCCGAGGGGGTGATGGCCAAGACCGCAGGGGCGATGGGTGGCAAGGTCTGGGTGTCGGTCGTCACCTTGCGGCCGCAGGTCCGCTGGGGCGGGGCCATTCCGGACCCCGCACAGGTCGATGCGCTGCACCACGCGGCGCATGACGACTGCTTCATCGCAAATTCCGTGAAAACCGAAATCCGGTGTCAGCCCAGGTAGCGACCAGGCCCGATCGAACAGACGGCTGACCAATGTAGCGATCCCCGGGCCCGTCCGCGACCGGGTCGGTTCCTTGCGCTGTGCCGCAATCCTGTAAGGGCGCCGTGATCACGACGGCCTCTTGCGCACCGAGGCGACGACCCTTTCGAACCGTCTGGCAAAGCCTGCACTGTCGCCCAGCGTGCGCATCCAAGTCTCCCCCGTCAGCTTGGCCCTGACCGCCCGATATGCCGCGCGGTCCTGACCAAAGGTGATGGCCCGACCGACGTAATCATCCATCGTCGTGGCGATGCATTCGGTCAGGCCCACGGCGGTCAACAGGCTGGCGGCCATCCGCGCCGCAAAGGCGGTGCCGCGCAGGGTCAGCAGCGGCAACCCCATCCGCAACGCATCTGACGCGATCGTGCCGGCGTTATAGGGCATCGTGTCCAAGAACAGATCGGCCAAGGCCAGCCTGGCGCGGTAACGGTCAGGGTCGACACGGGCGGCAAAGATCAGGCGGTCAGGGTCCAGTCCCCGCGCCGCCCAGCGGTCGGACAGTGCGGCATGGCTTTCGGGATTGTCGTTGATCAGCCACAGCACCGATGTCGGCACCGCCGAGATGATGTCACACCAACCATTCCACATCGCCTCGGTCAGCTTGTAGTGATGTGACACGCAGCAATAGACAAAGGCGGCCTCCGGCAAACCCTCGGCCGCGCGGCTGACGGCGGGCAAGATCGGCGTCTGGCTGTCATTGGCCTGATAGCAGCCGTCGATCCGCAACGGTTTGGGGCTGTACAGATGCTCAAAGGCGGGCGGGATCGTGACCTGGTCGCACAGGATGTAGTCCAGCTCCGGCAATGGGATCGGGCCGATATAGCCCAGATAGGTGATCTGCACCGGGGCCGGTTTCCAGCGCAACACCCCGACGCGGGCCCCCTTGGTCAAGCCGTTCAGATCGATCAGCACGTCAATCTCATCCGCCCGGATGCGCCGGGCGGCCTGTTCATCGGTCATCGTCTTGATCGGCACATGATGGTCCATTGCGGCCAGAACCCGGGCGCGGATGTCACTGCCATCCTCGGGCGAGGCGCAATAGCCGTAAACCTCGAAACGATCACGGTCATGCAGTTCCAGCAGTTCGGCGATCAGAAAGCTCATCGCGTGACGGCAGAAATCCGTCGACAGATAGCCGATACGGATGCGGTGGTGATCATAACCCTGTTCGGGGGCCAATGCGGCGGCGGGTTTTGGCGCTTTGCGGGCGATCCAGTCCGCGCCGGTCGCGGCCTGCAGCACCGGGTCGTCAAACAGCGCCAAAGCGGCCAGCGGTCCACAATTCATCGCCGCTTCCATATCGCCAAGGCCGGGCACGTCGAGGCTGGTCGCGGGCCAGGCCGTGATCCTTTGCCGGATATGGACAAGGTGTTGCTGCACATCCGGCTGATGGGGTGAAATCAGCAGCGAGGCCCGCAACTCCTCGGCCGCAGCCCCCAGTTTCCCTTGTGTTTCCAGCAACCTGCCCAGTTGATTGTGCAAGACCTGCCGCAAGGCAGGTGCCGGCAAAGCGGCCCGCCATGCCCCCAACGCCGCATCAGCCTGGCCCGTGCTCTCCAGCGCCGTGCCCAGATTGATCGCCGCTTCCACCATGTCGGGCTTGAGGCGCAGGGCCGCCCGATAAGCCTCGACCGCCTGCGCCGCAGCACCGCTGCGCATCTGCGCCACGCCAAGGTTGAACCAGGCCGCGCAGGCCGTCAGTTCGCCGGCATGGGCCGTCAGCCAGATTTCATACAATTGCACCGCGTCGGGCAGGCTGGCGGTTTCGGCATGCCGAACCAGGTCCATCAGGCCCAGCCCCACGATCGCACGCGCCAGATACGGCAGATGCGCTTGCGGCAAGGTGGCGATCCCCCCCGGTCGTGCCAGCGCGCGCGCCAGCACCTTGTCATCATCGGGCATCGGGAACGGCAGGGCAAAAGGCATCGACATCGGGTCACCTCGGGTTTTGCGACACCTCACCGCAAATTGGTGAACAAGTCGTGAACGAATCTTGGAAAATCGGCGGCGGTTCGGCACGCGGGTTCTGGCGGTTTACCTAAAAACTTAAAGACAAAGTGCGGTGTGAACTCGGGTTTCATCCGTCTTCGGTCCAATCGGGTAACACAATGATAAGCATCCGATGCCAGCCTTCCCGCAAGGAGTCCGGCCGCATTTGGCCAAAGCTTGGGGCCGGGGCAGACGTGCCCCCCATCACATATCGGAAAGCAGGGCGCTAAATGACCACGATCTCCACCCTTACCACCGCCCAGATTGCGGCGCTCACCACCACGGCCATCGCAGCCCTGACCGCGGCGGACATCGCCTCGTTGACGCGGTTGCAGATACCGGCACTCAGCACGTCGCAGTTGGCGGTGCTGGGCACGGCGCAGATGGCGGCGCTGACCTCGGCGCAGGTTCAGGTGCTGACGACAGAGCAGACGGCCAACCTGTCCACGACGCAGGTCGGGGCGCTGTCTGCGGCGGCGCTGACCGGGCTGGGCACGGCGGATGCCGTGGCACTGACCACGGCGCAGGCGGCGGTGCTGTCCTCGGCGCAGTTGGCGGCAATCGGCACGGCAGCCATCGCGGTGTTCGAGACGGCGGACATTTCCGCCTTGACCACGACCGCGATCAAGGGGCTGACCACGACCCAGGTCGCCGCGATGGGCTCGGCGCAATTCGCGGCCATGTCCACGGGGCAGATCGCCGTCCTTTCGGTCGGGGCGGTCGCCAAGCTTGCGACGGCAGATATTGCGGGCCTGTCCACGGCGCAGGTTGCGGCCTTGACCACGGCGCAGGTTGCAGCCCTGACCTCGGGTCAGATGGTCGGCCTGACGCCCGCACAGGTGGCGGCGATGTCGACCGCGCAGGTCGCAGCTCTGACCACAGCAGCGCTCAAGGGCCTTGGCACGGCTGAAACCGCGGCGCTGACCACGGCGCAGGCGGCGGTTCTGACATCGGGTCAGGTGGCGGCCCTGTCTGCGGCCGCAATTGCCAAGATCGAGACGGCCGATCTGGCCGCCTTGACCACGACCGCGATCAAAGGCCTGACCTCGGGTCAGGTGGTGGCACTGACGACGGAACAGGTGGCGGCGCTGACGACGGGGCAGGTGGCGACCCTGTCCACTGCGGTGGTGTCCAAGCTGACCACAGCCGCGATTGCTGCCATGTCGACCGCGCAGATTGCGGCCCTGACAACGCCGCAGGTCGGCGAGCTTGGCTCGGCCCAGCTGGCGGCGATGACGACCGCGCAGATCGTCGGGCTATCGACGGCGCAGATTGCGGCCCTTGACACTGCGGCGCTGGTCGGCCTCGAAAGCGCTGATCTCGTCGCAATGGTCACGGGCGATCTTGCGGCTTTGTCCTCGGCGCAGGTCGCAGCGATCGGCACTGCGGTCTTTGGCCAGATCGAGACGGCCGATCTTGCCGCCTTGACCACGGCAGCGATCAAGGGGCTGACCTCGTCGCAGATGGGCAGCCTCGATGCGGCGCAAGTCGCTGCGCTGACGACGGCACAGGTGCTGAACCTGTCGGCTGCGGCAGTGTCACGCATCTCGACTGCGGCGCTGACGGCCATGTCGACGGCACAGGTTTCGGCCATGACGACGGCACAGGTCGCGGCCCTATCCTCGGCTCAGGTGGCCGCGCTGACCACGTCGCAGGTCGCGAACCTGTCCACAACCCAGGTCGCGGCCTTGACCTCGGCGGGTTTGGCCGGCCTTGGCACGGCCGCCACCGTCGCCCTGACCACCGCACAGGCGGCAGTTTTGACCTCGACTCAGGTTGCGGCGCTCTCCACGACCGCCATCGCCAAGCTTGAAACGGCGGATATCGTCGCCCTGACCACGTCAGCGGTCAAGGGGCTGACCACGGCGCAGATGTTGGCCCTGACCTCGGCGCAGGCGGTCGCGCTGACCTCGTCGCAACTGGGGGCCATGTCAGGCCAGCAGATCAGCAGGCTGTCCACAGCGACCATCGCCGCCCTGTCCACCGTTCAGACCGCAGCCCTGACCACGGCACAGATCGCCGCCCTGACCTCACTGCAACTCGCCGCCATGACGACCCAGCAGATCGCCAACCTGACCACGACACAGGTGGCCGCTTTGTCCTCTGGCGCGCTCGAAGGGCTCGAGACTGCGGACCTCGTCGCCCTGACGACGGCACAGGCCGCCGCGCTGACCTCGGGCCAGATCGCGGCAATCGCCGTGACGGCCATTGACAACATGCAGACCGCCGACATCGCGGCCCTGTCCAGCACTGCGGTCAGGGGTCTGACCACGGCACAGATCGGTGCGCTGGGCACCGCGCAGATCGAGGCGTTCAGCACCGCCGCCGTCGCGGCCATGTCGGCCGTCCAATTGGCACGGTTTTCGACGGCGCAGATTGCGGCGCTGACGACGGCGCAGGCTGCGGCCCTGACCAGTGGCCAGATCGCGGCCCTGTCCACCGCGCAGGCCGCGGCTCTGCAAAGCGATCAGATCGCGGTCATGGGCACGAAACTGGTGGCGGCCCTGTCGACGGCGCAGTTGCGCGCACTCGGCACGGATGACATTGCAGCCCTGACCTCGGATCAGGCGGCAACGCTTTCCACACTGCAAATTTCGGTGCTGACATCGGCTCAGGTCGCGGCCTTGACCACGGCGCAGGTGCCACATCTGTCCACCGCCCAGATCGCCGCGCTGACCACGTCCAGCCTTGCAGGGCTTGATACGGCGGATGCGGCGGCGCTGACCACGGCACAGACGGCCACCCTGACCTCGACCCAACTGGCCGTGATCACGACCGCCAGCATTGCGGCGCTGGAGACAGCCGATCTGGCCGCGCTGACCACGACGGCGGTCAAGGGTTTGACCACCGCGCAGGTCAATGCCCTGACCACGGGTCAGGTCGCGGCCCTGACCACGGCCCAATTGGCAGCCCTGTCCACGGTTCAATTCGCCCAAATCGGCACGGCCGAGTTTGCCGCGATGTCCACCGCGCAGATTGCAAGCCTTGGCACCGCGCAGATTGCGGCCCTGTCCTCGACCCAGATCGCCGCCCTGACCACGGCGCAAACGGCAGCCCTGACCACGGCCCAGATTGCCGCCCTGACCACGGCCAACATTGTGGGGCTTCAGACGGCGGATGCCGTGGCGCTGACCACCGCGCAGGCGGCAACCCTTGGCTCGGCGCAACTGTCTGTGCTGGCCACCGCAACCATCGCAGCGATCGAGACGGCGGATCTTGCCGCCATCACCACCGCCACCCTGCGCGGTCTGACCAGCCAGCAGGCAGATGCCCTGACCTCGTCGCAGGTTGCGGCTTTGTCCAGCGCGCAGTTGGTGTCCTTGACCACCTCGCAAATTCAGGCGCTTGACACGGCGGGGATCGGTGCGCTGGCCACCGCCAAGGTTGCGGCCCTGGGCACGGCGCAGATCGCGGCCCTGCTGACCGCGCAGGTCGCGGCGCTGACGACGGCGCAGGCGGCTGCACTGACCACGGCGCAGATTGCCGCCTTGACCACGACACAAGCGGCGGCCCTGACGACGGCAAATGTTGCCGCCCTGACCACCGCGCAAGTGGTGGCCCTGTCCATGGCGCAAGTGCTGGCCCTGCCGACCTCACACTTTGCCGCGTTGACCACCGCGCAGATCGCCAGTCTGACCACCGCCCAGATCGCCGCCTTGGGCACGGCCCAGATCGCCGCGCTGACCCCGACGCAAACCGCAGTTCTGACCACAGCACAGATCGCGGCCCTGACGACGACCGGGCTTGGCGGGCTTGGCACCGCCGACGCCGTGGCGCTGACCACGGCCCAATCGGCCGTTCTGTCCTCGGCGCAACTGGCCGCCTTGACCACGACGGCCCTTGCCGCGATGGAGACTGCGGATATCGCCGCCCTGTCCACCGCGGCGGTCAAGGGCTTGACCACCGCGCAGATCGTCGCCCTGACGACCGCACAGGTCGCCGCGCTCAGCCCCGCAGCACTGGCCGCCCTGTCCACGGCGCAGATCGCCCGTCTGGAAACGGCAGACCTGGCCGCCTTGTCCACCGCACAGGTCGCAGCCCTGACCACGACGCAGATCGCCGCGCTGACCTCGACCCAGATTGCCGCGCTGACCACGGCGCAGATTGCCAAACTGACCAATGTCCAGATCGCGGCCCTGACCACTGCGGGCCTGCAAGGGCTTGAAACCGCAGATATCGTCGCCCTGACCACCGCGCAGGCGGCGGTGCTGACCTCGGCCCAGATCGCGTCGGTCTCGGCGACGACATTCGCCGCGATCGAAACGGCGGATCTGGCGTCCCTGTCGACCCTGGCTGTCAAGGGATTGACCACGGCGCAGGTCGCAGCCCTGAACACCGCGCGCATTGCGGCCCTGACCACCGCGCAGGTGGCGGCCCTGACAACGGCGGCAATCGCCAAGATCACCACCGCAGGCGTCGGGGCGATGTCCACGTCACAGGTCGCAGCGCTGAGCGATGCGCAGATCGCCGCCCTGACCTCGCAGCAGGTCGCCGCATTGACCACGGCGCAGGTGACCACCATGACCGCCGGCCAGTTTTCTGCCCTGACCACGGCGGGGCTTGCCGGCCTCAACTCCGCCGATCTGGTCGCGATCGGCACGGCGCAGGCGGCGGCGCTGACCTCGGCGCAGGTCGCCGCCATCGACGCCGGCGTCTTTGCCAATATCGAGACGGCGGATATTGCCGCCCTCGCCATCGGCGCCGTGCGGGGCATCACCACCGGTCAGATCGTGACCTTGGGCACCGATCAGGTCGCGGCCCTGACCCCTGGCCAGCTTGCGGCGCTGAATGTCGCCGTGGTGGCCAAGCTGTCGACCGATCATGTGCAGGCCCTGTCCAGCGCACAGGTTGCGGCCTTTACGGCGACGCAGGTGGCCGCCCTGACCTCGGCACAGGTCGCAGCCCTCGCGACCGATCAGATGTCGCACATGACCACCGCGCAGATCGCGGCCCTGTCCACTGCAGGCCTGCTCGGGCTCGGCTCGGACAATCTGCAGTCGCTGGGCACGGCACAGGCCGCCGCCCTGACCTCGGCCCAGATCGCCGCGATCACGTCCACCGTCTTCGCCCAGATCGAGACGGCGGACCTTGCCGCCTTGTCCAGCGCCGCACTGCGCGGCCTGACCTCGGCGCAACTTTCCGCGCTGTCGACCGATCAGGTGGTCGAGATCACCCTGGCACAGGTCTCGGCGATGGGCACGGCGGCGATTGCCGGCCTCGGCACCGATCACATCACAGCGATGTCCTCGGACCAGACCCTTGCCCTGACCACGGCACAGATTGCCGCCTTGGGCTCGGCCCAGGTTGCGGCTTTGACGACCGCGCAGATCGCGACCCTGTCCACTGGCCAGATCGCCGCCCTGACCACCGCCGCCCTGACCGGCCTTGAAAGCGCCGATCTGGTGGCACTGACGACGGCACAGGCGGCGGCCTTGGGCTCATTGCAGGTCGCGGCGATGGATCCGTCCATTCTGGTGGCGATGCAGACCGCCGATCTTGCCGCCCTGACCACCACGGCGGTCAAGGGGTTGACCACGGCCGGGCTTGCCGGCCTGACCACCGATCAGGTGGCCGCCCTGACCACCGCCCAACTGATTGCCCTGTCCGGCGGGCAGATCGCGGCGGTGGATACCGCCGGCGTCGCGGCCATGTCCAGCGATCAGGTGGCGGCGCTGCTGACCGCGCAGATTGCCGCCCTCGACGCGGCGCAGGTCGCCGCAATGACGACCGCGCAGGTCGCCAACATGACGACGACACAGGTCGCCGCCTTGTCAACTGCCGGCCTGACCGGGCTTGGCAGTGACAATCTGGTGGCGCTGACCACGGCACAAGCCGCCGTTCTGACCTCGGATCAGCTTGCCGCCATCGACGCCACGGTGATCGCCGCGATCGAGACTGCCGATCTGGCGGCTTTGACCACAACCGCCGTGGCGGGCTTGACCACCGATGCCATCGCGGCCCTTGGCTCGGCACAGGCGCGCGCACTGACCGCCGGGCAGGTGGCCGTGCTGTCCACGGGTCAGGTGGCCGCACTGGATACCGCCGCCATCGCCAACCTGCAGACCGCCCAGATCGTTGCGCTGACCACGGCACAGGTCGCGGTCCTGACCTCGGACCAGATCGCGGCCCTGACAGCGGTTCAGGTCGAAAAACTCACCACCGCACAGACCGCAGCATTGTCAACGGCCTCGATCCTCGGCCTGCAATCGGATCAACTGGTTGCGCTGACCACCGCGCAGGCCGCAGTCCTGACCTCGGACCAGATCGCTGCCATCGACGCCGCGGTGTTGGCCGAGATGCAGACGGCCGATCTTGCCGCCCTGACCAGCACGGCAGTCACCGGTCTGACCACAGACCAGATCGCCATCCTGACGACGGCGCAGGTCGCGGCCCTGACAACGGCCCAAGTATCGGCCCTGTCGACGGCGCAATTCGCCGCCCTGACCACCGACGATGTCAACGCCCTGTCCACTGCGCAGGTGGCGGCGCTGACCACCGCGCAGGTTGCGGTGATGACCTCGGACCAGACCGCCGCCCTGACCACCGCGCAGGTTGCCAATCTGACCACGGCCCAGATCACCGCCCTGACGACCCAGGCGATGCTGGGCTTGGGCAGCGCCGCCATCGTCGCCGTGACGACGGCGCAGGCAGCCGTCCTCGGTTCGGCGCAAATTGCGGCCTTGGCCACGGCCACCGTCGCTGCGATCGAAACGGCCGATCTGGCCGCCCTTGCCACCACCGCCCTGCGCGGCCTCGCGACCGACCAGATTGCGGCCCTGACGACCGATCAGGTCCGCGCCCTGACCACGGCGCAGGTTCCCACCCTGACGACGGCCCAAATCGCCGCCATCGACCCCACCGGCATCGCCGCCATGACCACCGCCAAGGTGGTGACCCTGACCACGGCCCAGATCGCCGCCCTCAGTTCGGCGCAGCTGGCCGCCCTGACCACGGCCCATGTCGCCAACCTGTCCACGGCCCAGGTCGCGGCCTTGTCCACCGCAGCCCTTGCCGGGTTGGAAACGGCGGATATCGCGGCGCTGACCACGGCGCAGGCCGCCATCCTGACCTCGACCCAGATGGCGGCCATCACCTCCACCGCCATCGCCGCGATCGAGGCGGCGGATCTGGCCGTCCTGTCCACCAGCGCCCTGCGCGGCTTGGGCACCGACGACATGGCGGCGCTGACCGGCACACAGGTGGCGGCACTGACAACCGCACAACTCGCCTCGCTCACCACGGCGCGGCTCGCGGCCATCAGCACCGCCGGCATTGCCGCAATGACCACGACGCAGGTCGCGGCCCTGTCCGCGATACAGATCGCCAAATTGTCCACCGATCAGATCGCCGCAATGACCACGGCGCAGATTGCCAACCTGACCACCGCCCAGCAAGCCGCACTGGCCACCGCCCAGATCGTGGCCCTGACCACGGCACAGACCCGTGCCCTGACCACGGCGCAGGTCGCGGCCCTGACCACGGCCCAGATCGCGGCGGTCGAAACGGCGGATCTGGCCGCGATGACCACGGCACAGGTCGTCGCCCTGACCACGACCCAGCTTGCCGCCCTGACCCTGCCGCAGTTCGGCGCTCTGACCTCGGCGCAGATGGTGGCTTTGACGACGGCACAGGTCGCCAAGCTGACCACGGCCCAGATCGCGGCCCTCGATACCACGCAGATCGCCGCCTTGACCACGGCGCAATTGTCCACCTTCACCACGGCGCAGATCGGCGCCTTCGGCACCGATGACGTGGCCGCCCTGACCACGGCGCAGGTGGCCTGCCTGACCACGGTTCAGGTTGCGGCCTTGACCACGGCGCAGGTCGCGGCTCTTGTCACGACGCAGGTCGCGGCCATCACCACGGCGCAGATCGTGGCCCTGACCACGGCGCAGATTGTCGCGCTCGCCTCGGATCAGGTCGCAGCCTTGAGCACCGCGCAACTTGTGGCCCTGACCCCGTCGCGTCTGGCCATCCTTGACACCGCGGATATGGCGGCTTTGTCCACAGCGCAGGTCGCGGCCCTGACCACCGCCCAGATCGCTGGCCTGACCACGGCGCAGATCGCCGCCATCGGCCCGGATGCGGTGGCCGCGATGACCACGGCGCAGGTCGCCACGCTGACCACGGCCCAGATCATCGGCCTGACCACAGCGCAGTTCGGCTCCTTGACGAACGCACAGATCGCGGCCCTGACCACGACGCAAATCGCCAAAATGGCGACCGACGATCTGGCGGCCCTGTCCACCGAACAGGTGGCCGCCCTGACCACCGCCGGCGTTGCCATGCTGACCTCGGCCCAGATTGCGGCGGTGACCACCGATCAGGTGCCCGGCCTGACCACGGCCCAGATCCGCGCGCTGACCACCGCGGGCCTTGCCGGCATCACCACCGCCGCCATCGCGGCCCTGACGGCCACGCAGGCCGCGGCCCTGACCTCGACCCAGATCGGCGCCCTTGGCACCGCCAATATCGCCGCCCTGGAAACCGAGGATTTTGCCGCCCTGACCACCTCTGCCGTCAAGGGCCTGACCACGGCCCAGATCTCAAGCCTCGGCACCGCCCAGGTCGAGGCGATGTCGACCGCGCAACTGGTGGCGCTGTCGACCACGCAACTGTCGCGGCTTGGCACGGCCAATATCACGGCCTTGACGGCAGCGCAGGTCGCCGCATTGACCACGGCGCAGATTGCCACCCTGACCACGGCGCAGGTTGCTGCGATCGGCGCGGATCGAATCGAGGCCATGACCACCGCGCAGATCGCCAAGCTGACCACCGCTCAGGTTACGGCCCTTGCCACTGCGCAGGTCGCGGCCCTGTCCACCGCGCAACTGGTGGCGATGTCCAACACCCAGATCAGCAAACTGACCACCGCCAGCATCGAGGCGCTGACCACGGATCAACTCGCCGCCCTGACCACGGCGCAGGTGGCCGCACTGGGCTCGACCCAAATTGCCGCCCTGTCAACCGACGCGATTGCGGCCCTGACAGTGGGTCAGATCGCGGCCCTGTCGGTGGCGGGCCTTGCCGGCCTGTCCACCGCGGATGCGGTGGCCCTGTCCGAAGAGCAGGCCGGTGCCCTGACCTCGGCACAGGTCGCGGCGCTGGGATCGGCGGTTCTGGCCGCCTTCGAGCTTGCCGATCTCGCCGCCCTGACCCCCACGGCCATCCGGGGCCTGACCACGGCGCAGATCGTCGCGCTTGACCCCGACCAGGTGGCGGCGATGACCACGGCGCAACTGGTCATGCTCTCGACGGCCCAGCTTGCCAACTTTGAAATGGCGGACATTCAGGCCATGTCGGCCGATCAGATCGCGGCCCTGACCACGGCACAGATGGCCTCGCTTTCCACCGTTCAGGTCGCGGCCATCGGCACCGATCAGGTCGCGGCGATGACCACGGGCCAGATCGGGGCGCTGACCTCGGCGCAGATCATGGCCTTGACCGAGGCACAGGTCTCGGCACTGACGCCCGCGGGTCTTGCGGCCATTGCCGCCACGCAGATCGCCGCGCTGGGAACCGCCGACATCGCCGTGCTGACGGCGGATCAGGTGGCGGCCATGACCACGGCGCAGATCGTGGCGCTCGGCACGGCGCAGATTGCGGCGATCGGCGCGGACCAAATCGCGGCCATGACCACCACACAGATCGCCCGGCTGACCACCGCACAGATCGTGGCCCTGACCACCGACCAGATGGCCGCGCTGACCGGCACCCAACTGGCCGCCCTGACCACGGCCCAGATCGCCAAACTGGGCACCGAGGATCTTGAGGTGATGAGCGCCGAGCAATTGGCCGAACTGACCACCGCCCAGATCGCCGTCCTGACCTCGACCCAGCTTGGCGCTCTGGACACGGCGCAGGTCGCCGGCCTGACGACAGATCAGATCGGCGCCATCGGCACCTCGGCGCTTGCAGGCTTTGGCACCGCCAAGATCGCCGCCCTGACGGTCGATCAGGCGGCGGCGCTGACCTCGACCCAGATCGCCGCTCTTGGCACCACCCTGATCGCCGCGATCGAGCTGGAGGATGTCGCGGCCCTGACCACCACGGCCATCCGCGCCCTGACCACCACCCAGATCACGGCGCTGACCAGTGCGCAGGTCGCCGCCCTGACCACCGACCAGCTGTCGGCCCTGACCACGACCCAAGTCACCAAACTCGCGACCGAGGATGTGGCAGCCCTGTCCGTTGATCAGGTCGCCGCGCTGACCACGGCGCAGATTGCCGTACTGTCCTCGGGGCAGGTCGGCGCGCTGGACATCGATCAGGTCGCCGCCCTGACCACGGCGCAAATCGTGGCACTGACCACGGCAGGCCTGGTGGGCTTGTCCTCGGACGACATCGTGGCCCTTACCACCGATCAGGCCGGCGCCCTTACGTCGACCCAGGTCGTCGCCCTGACAACCGCCGTCTTGAACAAGATGGAGGCCGAGGATATCGCCGCCCTGTCCACCTC